>NZ_JAMYNR010000035.1:0-59089 GCF_040319155.1 Mesorhizobium sp. M0954
GCAAGGAAAGCCTCGGCCTGCTGCAGACCTTCCAACCCGACCACCCGGTGATGCGCGCGATCGTCTCAGGCGATGCCGAGGCCTTCTACGAGCGCGAGATCGCCGAGCGTGAGCGGGCGGGGCTGCCGCCCTTCGGCAGGCTCGCCGGCGTCATCGTCAGCGCGGCGACACGGGCCGAAGCCGAAGGGCACGCCCGTGGCCTGCGCCGCGCCGCGCCGCAAGCCACCGACCTGTTCGTGCTCGGCCCGGCCGAGGCGCCGCTGTCATTGATCGGCGGCCGCCATCGCTTTCGCCTGCTGATCCAGGGCGAGCGGCGCGCCGACATGCAAGGGTTCATTCGCACCATGTTGGCCGAGGGACCGAAGATAAGGGGCTCGGTGCGAGTCCAGGTCGACATCGACCCGCAGAGCTTTTTGTAAGCTGTCGAATTACCCTTTCGAGGCGCGTTCGGTGAATGGGTTCAGGTAAGGCACGTCGAGAATCGCAAAATGCCGGGTGTTGGCCGTCAAAACTGACAGGCCGTGCAAACGGGCAGTAGCTGCGATCAGAACGTCCGCCAGACCCGGATTGGCGCCTCTGGCGATAGTGGCGTCTTCCAGTTTTCCGGCTTCTCGCGCGATTGCTAAATCGATGGGAAGGATGCGCTGGTTGAACTCTAGAAGCAACCTTTCGAACCACTCATTGATGCGCTCTGCCTTCATATGCCCGCCCGCCCGCTTCAGTTTCGCGATTCCTCGTTCCACCTCCAAGATGACGATCGACGAGAGCTGCCAAGAGCCGCGTTCTCCTTGTTCGGCAACCCAGTTCTGCACGTGTGCCGGAAGCAGAGGCCGACCAGGTGCAAATGCCGAGAGAAAAGACGTATCAAGCAGATAGCCGGTCAAAACTCCACTTCCCGCGACGGCGATTCGTTTCGCTCAAGCTCGATGCCGCCTGGATACTGAAGCAGGAAATCCACGAAGTCTTTTTGGCTGTTCTGCGGATAAAGTTTCCGTCCCTCACCGATTGGCACCACCATGACTGCGGGCTTGCCGTGCTTGGTGATAACCGTGGGCTCACCGTTCTCAGCAGCCTCCACGAGCGCGGAAAGGCTGGCCTTTGCCTCTCGTAGTTGCATCGTCTTCATGCGCGGAACCTCTTGTGGTCTCATGTAGTCACAATATAGGAATTGTGCAGAAAAAAACAGCCCGTTGTGTAACGTCCTGTTAGCCCGGTCGATACAACGGCGCTCGCGTTGGGCTGACGCCCCGTAAATTGCGACGGCCCATCTGGCGCATGTCTCTTGCTTCGCTAGAATGCCCGAAAATTTTGAATATCCATTTACGAGGGGACAACATGGAATTTGCGTTTCCATGGCCGATGAGCCAGGGCGAGTGGCTGGCATGGTCGAGCGCCGTCGTGACCTTGCTGTTCGGCCTGCTGCTGTTCCTGGCGCCAGGATTGGCATTCCGCATCCTGCGGCTGCAGGTCAGACCGGAGAAGGCAGCGGCGATCGCCGAGGGGCGCGGCCGGATGTCGGGCTTCTATCTCGGCCTCAGCCTGTGCTGCATCCTCTTGGCGCAGCCGCTGCTCTATATGGCGCTCGGCTTCTCCTGGCTGTTCACCGCCTTCGGCCGGCTGCTATCGATGATGTCGGATGGCGCCAACACGCCGTTCAACTGGGCTTCCATCGTCGTCGAGCTGGTGCTGGCGGCGCTGCCTCTGGTCTTCGCCTTCGGCTTTTTGCCCTGAATCAGGGATCAATCCGGGGTTGGTTGCTGAACTCGCCCGGCGGATGCGACAATAGTGCCTGAAAACCATGCCGGACGACGCATTGCGGTCTGAAAATGCCTGTGCTAGACGGCAATCGACTTTCGACCGGGGATAGCGGAAGCCGCGCCTCCGTGCTTGGAAAAATGCAGTAAGGTCAAAGATTTAGCCAGAGTTTTTGCTCGCGCCAACAATCTGCGGCCTGTCAGACAAGAGAAAAGACGGTCCGTGGCCCAATCGTCATCGCCAATCTCAGGTGTCGCAGAACGCTATGCGGGTTCGCTGTTCGAACTCGCGCTGCAGACCAATTCGGTCGCCAGCGTCGAGGCCGACCTCAACAGTTTCGAAGCGATGCTCGAAGGCAGCGCTGACCTTTCGCGGCTGATCAGGAGCCCTGTCTTCTCCAGCGAGGACCAGGCCAAGGCGATCGCCGCGATCGCCGACAAAGCGGGGATCACCGGCCTCACCGGCAATTTCCTGCGCGTCGTTGCCCAGAATCGCCGGCTGTTTGCCGTGCCCGGCATGATCAAGGCGTTCCGCCAGATCGCCGCCGAACACCGCGGCGAGACCGCTGCCGAGGTCACCTCGGCGCATGCGCTGACGCCTGCCCAGGAAACCGAGCTGAAAGCTGCGCTGAAAAGCGTCGCCGGCAAGGACGTGGCGATCACGGTCACCGTCGATCCATCGCTGCTCGGCGGACTGGTGGTCAAGATCGGCTCGCGCCAGATCGATACGTCGCTCAAAACCAAACTCAATTCGCTCAAGCTTGCACTGAAAGAGGTCGGCTGATGGACATCCGCGCCGCGGAAATTTCCGCAATTCTGAAAGACCAGATCAAGAATTTCGGCAAGGAGGCCGAGGTCTCCGAAGTCGGCCAGGTGCTGTCCGTCGGTGACGGTATCGCCCGCGTCTACGGCCTCGACAATGTCCAGGCCGGCGAGATGGTCGAGTTCCCCGGCGGCATCCGCGGCATGGCGCTCAACCTCGAAGCCGACAATGTCGGCGTTGTCATCTTCGGCGCCGACCGCGACATCAAGGAAGGCGACACCGTCAAGCGCACCGGCGCCATCGTCGACGCGCCCGTCGGCATGGGCCTGCTCGGCCGCGTCGTCGACGCGCTCGGCAACCCGATTGACGGCAAAGGCCCGATCCAGGCCACCGAACGCAAGCGCGTCGACGTCAAAGCGCCCGGCATCATCCCGCGCAAATCGGTGAACGAGCCGATGTCGACCGGCCTCAAGGCCATCGACGCGCTGATCCCGGTCGGCCGCGGCCAGCGCGAGCTGGTTATCGGCGACCGCCAGACCGGCAAGACCGCGATCATCCTCGACACCATGCTCAACCAGAAATCGGTGCACGACAACGGCCCTGAGAAGGAAAAGCTGTACTGCGTCTATGTCGCCGTCGGCCAGAAGCGCTCGACGGTGGCGCAGTTCGTCAAGGTCCTGGAAGAGCGCGGCGCGCTCGACTATTCGATCATCATCGCCGCGACCGCCTCCGATCCGGCGCCAATGCAGTTCCTGGCGCCGTTCACCGCCTGCACCATGGGCGAATATTTCCGTGACAACGGCATGCACGCGCTGATCAGCTACGACGACCTGTCGAAGCAGGCCGTCGCCTATCGCCAGATGTCGCTGCTGCTGCGCCGTCCGCCGGGCCGCGAAGCCTATCCCGGCGACGTCTTCTATCTGCACTCGCGCCTGCTCGAGCGCGCCGCCAAGCTCAATGACGAAAATGGCGGTGGGTCGCTGACGGCGCTGCCGATCATCGAAACGCAGGCCAACGACGTGTCGGCCTATATCCCGACCAACGTCATCTCGATCACCGACGGCCAGATCTTCCTGGAAACCAATCTGTTCTTCCAGGGCGTCCGTCCGGCGGTCAATGTCGGCCTGTCGGTGTCGCGCGTCGGCTCCTCGGCGCAGATCAAGGCGATGAAGCAGGTTGCCGGGTCGATCAAGGGCGAGCTCGCGCAGTACCGCGAAATGGCTGCTTTCGCGCAGTTCGGCTCCGATCTCGACGCCGCCACGCAACGCCTGCTAAACCGCGGCTCGCGTCTGACCGAGCTGTTGAAGCAGCCGCAATTCTCGCCGCTCAAAGTCGAGGAGCAGGTCGCGGTGATCTTCGCCGGCGTCAACGGCTATCTCGACAAGCTGGCGGTCAACCAGGTCGGCAAGTTCGAGCATGGTCTGTTGTCGCATATGCGCTCGGCCGGCAAGGACGTGCTCGACGGCATCCGCAAGGAGAAGGCGCTGTCCGACGATCTGCGCGCCAGGCTGAAGGCAGAAATCGACGCCTTCGCCAAGACCTTTGCTTGAGCAGGACGGACGGGATCAGGTTTGAAGCATGCCTTCGTTAAAAGACCTTCGTAACCGTATCGCCTCGGTCAAGGCGACGCAGAAGATCACCAAGGCGATGCAGATGGTCGCCGCGGCGAAGCTGCGTCGCGCGCAGGAAGCGGCGGAAGCGGCGCGTCCCTATTCGGAGCGTATGGGCGCGGTGCTGGCCAATATCACCCAGGCGATCGGCGGCGGCGGCGATGCCCCGGCACTGATGACCGGCACCGGCAAGGACGACGTGCATCTGCTTGTCGTCTGCACGGCCGAACGCGGTCTGTGCGGCGGCTTCAATTCGCAGATCGCCCGCTTTGCCCGCGACCACATCCGCAAGCTTCTGGCCGACGGCAAGCAGGTCAAGATCATCTGCGTCGGCAAGAAGGGGTTCGACATATTGCGCCGCGACTACGGGGCGCTGATCATCGAGCGTGTCGACCTGCGCGAGGTCAAGACGCTGGGCTTCGTCAATGCCGATGCCATCGCCAAGAAGGTGATCCACCTGTTCAACGAAGGCGGCTTCGACATCTGCACGCTGTTCTATTCGCAGTTCAAGTCGGTGATCAGCCAGATCCCGACGGCGCAGCAAATTGTCCCGGCGGGCGCGCCTGCGGCTGCCGCGGAAGTGAAGGACGGCGGCAGCGCCGTCTACGAATACGAGCCGGAGCCGGGCGAGATCCTCTCCGATCTCATCCCGCGCAACATTTCCGTGCAGGTTTTTCGCGCGCTGCTCGAGAATGCTGCCGGCGAGATGGGCGCCAAGATGAGCGCCATGGACAATGCGACGCGCAACGCCGGCGACATGATCAACAAATTGTCGATCACCTACAACCGCCAGCGGCAGGCGCAGATCACCAAGGAATTGATCGAAATCATTTCGGGCGCCGAGGCGCTCTAGGCACGCCCACAAGGAGGTCATCGACCTCAAGCGTGTGAGAAACAAAGAGACGAAAAGGGTAAAGACGATGGCGAAAGCAGCGACCCCCAAGACGGCAGCCCCTAAGGCCGCGGCACCAGCGAAGGCTCCGGCAGCAGCAAAGGCCGCTCCGGCCAAGAAGGCGGCAGCAACCAAGGCCGCCGCTGTGAATACGCCGGCCGCCACCATCAAGAAAACCGGCCTGGCAGGCAAGGTTCGCCAGGTCATCGGCGCCGTTGTCGACGTCCAGTTCGGCGAACATCTGCCGGCGATCCTGAACGCGCTTGAGACGATCAATGTCGGCAATCGCCTCGTGCTCGAAGTGGCCCAGCATCTGGGCGAAAACACCGTGCGCTGCATCGCCATGGACTCGACCGAAGGTCTGGTCCGCGGCCAGGACGTCTATGACACCGGTGCACCGATTACCGTGCCGGTCGGCCCGGGCATGCTCGGCCGCATCATCAACGTCATCGGCGAGCCGGTCGACGAGGCAGGCCCGGTCGACGGCATCGAGATGCGCTCGATCCACCAGCCGGCGCCGACCTATGTCGAGCAGTCGACGGAAGCGCAGATCCTGGTCACCGGCATCAAGGTGCTCGACCTGCTGGCCCCCTATGCCCGCGGCGGCAAGATCGGCCTGTTCGGCGGCGCCGGCGTCGGCAAAACGGTGCTAATCCAGGAACTGATCAACAACGTCGCCAAGGCGCATGGCGGCTTCTCGGTGTTCGCCGGCGTCGGCGAGCGCACCCGCGAAGGCAACGATCTCTATCATGAGTTCATCGAGTCCGGCGTCAACAAGAAGGGCGGCGGCGAAGGCTCCAAGGCAGCGCTCGTCTATGGCCAGATGAACGAGCCGCCGGGCGCGCGTGCCCGCGTCGGCCTGACCGGGCTGACGGTTGCCGAATATTTCCGCGACCAGGGCCAGGACGTGCTGTTCTTCGTAGACAACATCTTCCGCTTCACGCAGGCGGGCTCGGAAGTGTCGGCGCTGCTCGGCCGCATTCCTTCGGCCGTGGGCTACCAGCCGACGCTGGCTACCGACATGGGCGCGCTGCAGGAGCGTATCACCACGACGACCAAGGGTTCGATCACCTCGGTGCAGGCGATCTATGTGCCGGCCGACGACCTGACCGACCCGGCACCGGCGACCTCGTTCGCCCACCTCGACGCGACGACCGTGCTCAACCGCGCGATTTCGGAAAAGGGCATCTATCCGGCGGTCGATCCGCTCGATTCGACCTCGCGCATGCTCGACCCGATGGTTGTCGGCGAAGAGCATTACCAGGTCGCCCGCCAGGTGCAGTCGATCCTTCAGCGCTACAAGTCGCTGCAGGACATCATCGCCATCCTGGGCATGGACGAGCTGTCGGAAGAGGATAAGCAGACGGTGGCCCGCGCCCGCAAGATCGAGCGCTTCCTGTCGCAGCCCTTCTTCGTCGCCGAAGTGTTCACCGGCGCACCGGGCAAGCTGGTCGACCTCGCCGACACCATCAAGGGCTTCAAGGGCCTTTGCAACGGCGACTACGACCATCTGCCAGAAGCCGCCTTCTACATGGTCGGCGGCATCGAGGAAGCGGTCGAGAAGGCACAGCGCCTGGCCGCTGAAGCGGCCTGATGGTGAATGGTCAATAGTGAATTGTGAATGGGGAGTAGCGGATAGGAAATCGGGGCTGAGTGAAGGTCATTCTTTCTGACCGTTCACCATTCACCATTCACCAGTCGCTAGATTGATCATGCCTGAAGCTTTCAAATTCGAACTGGTCTCGCCGGAGCGCCTCTTGGTTTCCGAGCAGGTCGAATCCGTCGTCATCCCGGGCGCCGAAGGCGAGATGACTGTCATGGCGCATCACGCACCGGTCATGACCACAATCAAGCCGGGCGTCGTTACGCTGAAGACCGCGCAAGGCAAGGAAGAGCGCTATGTGGTGTTCGGCGGCTTTGCCGACATCGTTCCGGCCGGCTGCACGCTGCTCGCCGAATCGGCTGTGGCCGTCGGCGACATCGACCGCGCCGACCTTGCCCGCCGCATCCAGGAGGCGAGGGAAGACGCCGCCGACGCCAAGGACGACCAGACCCGCAGCAAGGCCGAGCAGTTCCTCAACCAGCTCACCACGCTCGAAGGCGCCATCCTGCCGGCTTGAGGTTCGCTCAAATGACTAACTGAAAAAGCGGGCTTGCCCCGCTTTTTTGTTTGGTGGACAGTCTGGCTGCCTTGGCGTGGGGGGTGGCCGATGACAAAACAAGCAGTGCAACAAGAAACTATCTCGCGATCCAGATGGTCGACGGCCCTGGTGTCGGCCTTTGGCGGCCCGTTTGGCGGGTTCCTCTGGATCGGCAGCGGCAAACTGGCGGTCGCTAGCCTGGTGGTGATCAGCGCCGTCGTTTTCGCGCTTGTTTACATTGGCTTTCCGGTATTGCCTGGCGTCGATCTTGCTTGGTGGGCCAATTTTTCAGGGATCGGTTTGATGGCCCTGTGGGCAGCGATCGTTGTTCCCTTCGCGCACCGGTTCAAGCCGGACAGATGGTACGCGCGTGGGCTTTCGGTGCTGGTGCTCGTCTTTCTGACTTCGTATCCGGCTGCATTCGCAATACGCGCGTTCCTGCTCCAGCCTTTTTCGATTCCCTCCAGCAGCATGGTGCCGACGTTGCAGGGAGGCGACTATCTCTTCGTCTCCAAAATGGCATACGGCTACAGCCGCTACAGCGTGCCGTTCAACTTGCTTCCCGTTGATGGACGTATATTCGGCGCGGAACCCAAAAGGGGAGATCTGGTTGTCTTCAAGTTCCCGCCCGATCCGAGCGTGGACTACATCCAGCGGATCGTCGGCCTTCCCGGCGAGAAGATCCAGATCATCGGCGGGGTGCTTCACATCAACGATGTCGCAGTGGGACTCGACGATATCGGCACTTTTTCGTCCGACGAGTTCTCGAAAGCCAAACTTCAACGCGAAACTCTGCCGGGGGGCGTCACCACCCATTCCGTCCTCAACCTTACCGACAACTCGATCGGCGACAATACGCGTGTGTTTGAGGTGCCCGAAGGCCACTACTTCGTGCTTGGTGACAATCGCGACAATGCCTCCGACAGCCGGTTCAGTGTCGGGTTTGTTCCCTATGAAAATCTGGTCGGCAAGGCCGTGCGGCTGTTCTGGAATTCCAAAGGTACCGATTATTCGTCTCGACAGACGCTGAACGGCCAGGCGAGCAAGTAGCTCAAACTGTCAGTGCCTCTACTGCGCGCATGACGCCGCGCAGTTCGGCGAGGCCCTTCAGGCGGCCGATGCAGGAATAGCCGGGGTTCACCTTCTTGCCGATGTCATCGACAATGGCATGGCCATGGTCCGGACGCATCGGGATCTGCCAGTCCGCCCTGCCTGCCGCCTTGCGCCGCCGCTCTTCGCCAATCAGCGCCGACACAACCGCCACCATGTCGGTGTCGCCGTCGAGGTGCTCGGCTTCGTGGAAGGAGCCGTCTGGCTCCTTGGTGACGTTGCGCAGATGGGCGAAATGGATGTTTTCGGCGAAGGCCTTGGCCATTGCGGGCAGATCGTTCTGCGCGCCCGCGCCGTAGGAGCCGATGCACAGCGTCAGCCCGTTGGCTGGCGAAGCGACCGCGTCGAGCAGCGCGCGGGCATCATTGGCGTTGGAAACGATGCGCGGCAGGCCGAACAGCGAAAAGGGCGGATCGTCGGGGTGGATCGCCAATCTGACGCCGGCCTCTTCGGCCACCGGCACGATCTCGCGCAGGAAGGCAAACAGGTTTTCGCGCAGGCCTTCGGTGGAGACGTCCTTGTAGAGGTCGAGGGCGCGGCGGAAGCTTGCGCGATCGAAGATGAATTCGCGCGCCGGGACCCAGCCGATCAGGTTGCGCTCCAGCCTTGCCTTGTCGCTGTCGCTCATCCCTTGCAGTCGCGCACGCGCGGCCTCGACGCGGGCCGGTGGGTGGTCGGCCTCCGCCCCTTCTCGCTCAAGGATGAAGACGTCATAGGCGCAGAGCTCGACGACATCGAAGCGCAGCGCCGTGCCGCCATGCGGCATCGGGTAATCGAGGTCGGTGCGCGTCCAGTCGGTGATCGCCATGAAATTATAGCAGACGGTATTGATGCCGGCGGCGGCGACGGCGCGGATCGAGGCCTTGTAATTGTCGATCAGGCTGCGCCAGTCGCCGCTGCGGGTCTTGATGTCCTCGTGCACGACGATGCTCTCGACCACGTCCCAGGTCAGGCCTGCTGCCTCGATCTCGGCCTTGCGCCTGGCGATCTCGTCTGCCGGCCAGGCGCGGCCGTCGTTGAGGTGGTGCAGCGCGCTGACGATGCCGACGGCGCCGGCCTGACGGACATGGGCAAGCGTCACCGGATCGTCCGGCCCGAACCAGCGCCAGGTCTGTCTCATGGCTTCTCACTCCCTATGCCAAGCGCCGCCAAAGCTGCGGCAGTGCCGCCCCGCCGCAGGCGCTCGAGATGGGCTGCCGTCAGATCGATCAGTGTCATGCGGTGGGCATGGTCCTTGGCGAAGCCGGCGAGATCGAACATCGCTGTCACCGTTTCATCAGCCGGCCGGCTGCCGAGCGCCGTAAGCCGAGTGTCGATCGGGTCGGTGAAATGGGCTTCCGGCAAGGTTTTGCCGCGCGCCTCGCAAGCGGCGATCCAGGCCGCCACCACCAGCATGAGATGCGCGGGCGGGTCACCGGCGCCCAACCGATCAACGGCCGAGGCGACGATGCGCTGCGACAGCTTCTGGCTGCCGTCATTGGCGATCTGCGCGGTGCGATGGGCGAGCGCGGTGTTCGAATAGCGTTCGGCGAGCTGGGCCGTGTAGCCGGCCGTATCGAGCCCGGCGTCCTGCGGCAGCGTCGGGATGGCCTCGGCCCATAGTCCGTCGACGAATTGCCGGATCGCCGGATCGGCAAAGGCGCGGTCGACCGTGTCGTAGCCGCTGAGCAGGCCGAGATAGGCGATTGCCGAATGCGAACCGTTGAGCAGCCGCAGCTTCATGTCCTCGAAGGGCCCGACGTCGCCGACCATGGTGACGCCGAACTTTTCCCAGGCCGGCCTGCCTGCCGGGAAATCATCCTCGACCACCCATTGGCAGAACGGCTCGGTCATCACCGGCCAGGCATCCTCGACGCCGAGCTCGACGGCGATACGCGCCCGGTCGGCATCGGTGGTCGCCGGCACGATGCGGTCGACCATGCTCGACGGGAAGGCGACGCCGTCGGCGATGTGTGCGGCGAGCCTGGCATCGCCTGAAGTGGCGAGCCTGGCATCGCCCGAAGTGGCGAGCCTGGCATCGCGCAGTGCGGCGAATTCGACCAGCAGGCGGTGCAGTGTGGCACCATTGGCCGGAAGGTTGTCGCAGCAGAGCACGGTGAAAGGCTGGATGCCGGCGGCACGGCGGCGCGACAGCGCCTCGGTCAGGAAACCATGCGCCGTCCGTGGCATTTGCGGGTTGGCCAGATCATGGATGATGTCGGGGTGGGTATTGTCGAGGCCGCCGCCGGCTGCCCTCAAATAGGCCTTTTCGGTGATCGTCAGCGTGACGATGCGGGTGCGCGGATCGGTCAGGGCGGCGAGCACCGCAGCCGGATCTTCCGGCGCCACCAGCAGCGACAGGATCGAGCCGACGACGCGCAGCTCTTCGCCGACGCTGCTCCTGATCGCCAGCGTGTAGTGGCCATCCTGCGGCGCCAGTGCGTCGCGCGTGTCAGGACTGCGCAAGGACACGCCGACAATGCCCCAGTCCGCCTCGCCCGCCGCCAGGCAGTCGTCGACATAGGCCGCCTGGTGGGCGCGATGGAAGGCACCGACGCCGAGATGGACGATGCCCGGTGCAATAGCGCCGCGGGCGTAGCGCGGGACCGCGACCGAAGCCGGCAGTGCCTTCAGCGTGCTGTTGGAAAGGCGTCTACTGATCATTGCGCCACGTGTCTGATCGAGATTGTTGGGTCACTGCTGGCAGGCGGCGTAACACCCGATGCAGTCACGCACAATGGGCAATGGCCGACGAAAAGTCATCATACAACAACCAAGTTTTTGTATGTTGACATTATTTCTTTCCAACCCTACCGATGTCCGGATTGGGAGGATTTACGTGGCCGCATTGACGGATCCGGACTTGCTGTTTGCCGCCGAGGTGCGCCCGCGTTCGCTGGCCCGCGATCTCTACGCCACGGTCAAGGACCTGCCGATCGTCAGCCCGCACGGCCACACCGATCCGCGCTGGTATGCGCTCAACGAGGCGTTTCCCGATCCGGCGCAGTTGCTGATCGTGCCGGACCACTACATTTTCCGCATGCTGTTCAGCCAGGGCGTTCGGCTTGAGGAGCTTGGTGTGCCGACGCTTGACGGCTCGCCGGTGGAAACCGACGGCAGAACGATCTGGCGGTGCTTCGCCGAGCATTATTACCTGTTCCGCGGCACGCCGACCCGGCTGTGGTTCGACCATGTGCTTGCCCATCTGTTCGGCATCGACGAGCCGCTGACGGCCGCAACCGCCGACCGCCATTACGATATGATCTCGACCTTGCTGCAGTGGGAGAATTTTCGCCCGCGAGCGCTGTTCGAGCGCTTCAACATTGAAGTCATCGCGACGACCGAAGGCGCGCTCGACGATCTCAGATGGCACCAGATGATCCGCGACAGCGGCTGGGAAGGCCGCGTCATCACCGCCTATCGGCCGGATGCGATCGTCGATCCCGACTTCGAAGGCTTTTCGGCCAATCTCGACCGGCTTGGCGAGATCACCGGCTGCGACACCGGCAATTGGGCCGGCTATCTCGATGCGCATCGCCAGCGGCGCGCCTTCTTCAAGAGCTTTGGCGCGACTTCCTCCGACCACGGCCATCCGACGGCCGAAACCGCCAATCTCTCGGATGCCGCCGCGCAGGAGCTGTTCAACCGCATCCGCCGGGGCTCGGACGACGAGCGCGAGCGAAAGCTGTTCCGCGCCCAGATGCTGACCGAGATGGCCAAGATGAGCCGCGACGACGGACTGGTCCTGCAGATCCATCCCGGCTCCTGGCGCAATCATTCGCCTTCCATCTTTCACAAGTTCGGCAGGGACAAAGGCTTCGATATTCCGACCCGAACCGACTATGTGACGGCGCTGAAGCCGCTGCTCGACTGCGTCGGGCTGGAGCGCGACCTCACCATCATCCTCTTCACCCTCGACGAGACCAGCTATGCGCGCGAGCTGGCGCCGCTCGCCGGCGTCTACCCGGCATTGAAGCTCGGGCCGGCCTGGTGGTTCCACGACAGCCCCGAAGGCATGCGCAGGTTCCGTGAGATGACCACCGAAACCGCCGGTTTCTATAACACCGTCGGTTTCAACGACGACACCCGCGCCTTTCCATCCATACCGGCCCGCCATGATGTGGCGCGCCGGGTCGATTGCGCTTTTCTGGCGCGTCTCGTCGCCGAGCATCGGCTCCGCGAAGACGAGGCGCATGAGCTGGCGCAGGAACTTGCCTATACGCTCGCGAAAAAGGCGTACCGGCTCTAACGGCGCTTGCCGCCATCGTTCAAACGGGAGGAAACCAATGCTGCATTTTTCAAGACTGGCGGGAGCTACGCTACTTGCCGCCGCACTGCTGGCCGGATCGGCAAGCGCCCAGACGGTCCTGCGCTCGTCCGACACGCACCCGGACGGCTATCCGACGGTCGAGGCGGTCAAATATTTCGGCAAGCTGGTGAAGGAGCGCACGGCCGGCCGCTATGTGGTCGAGATCTATCCTTCCGCGCAACTTGGCGAGGAAAAGGACACGATCGAGCAGGTGCGCACCGGCGTGATCGATCTCAACCGCGTCTCGATGGCGCCGTTCAACGGGCTCATCCCCGAGACCACCGTGCCCTCGCTGCCCTACATCTTCCGTTCGGAAGAGCATATGCACAAGGTCATGGACGGGGCGATCGGCGACCAGATCGCGGCGGCGTTCGACCAGGTCGGGCTGGTGTTGCTCGCCTTTTACGACGGCGGCTCGCGCTCCTTCTATAATTCGAAGAAGCCGATCAACACCGTAGCCGACATGGCCGGGATGAAGTTCCGCGTCATCCAGTCCGACATCTTCGTCGACATGGTGGCGGCACTCGGCGCCAACGCGACGCCGATGCCGTATGGCGAGGTGTATTCGGCGATCGAGACCGGAGTCATCGACGGCGCGGAGAACAATTTTCCGAGCTACGACACCGCCAAGCACGCGGAAGTCGCCAAGTACTATTCGCTCGACGAGCACACGATGGTGCCGGAAGCCTTCGTCATGGCGAAGTCGAGCTGGGACAAGCTGACGCCGGAAGACCAGGCGATCTTCAAGGCGGCCGCCAAGGAGAGCGTCGCCAAGCAGCGCGAGCTGTGGACCGCCAAGGTCAAGGAATCGCGCGCCAAGGTCGAGGCGGCCGGTTCGCAGATCACGACGCCGGACAAGCAGCCCTTCATCGACGCGATGGGGCCGGTCTACGAGAAGCACGTCAAGGACGACAAGCTGAAGGCCATGGTCGAAGCCATCAAGGCCGTGCAGTGATCAAGCGGCGGCGCGGACATTCCGTGCCGCCATCCTCCTGGGGAGAAAACCGGTGACTTCCAGCCCAAGACCAACACCGCTTCTGTCCGGCGTCGCGCAAGTGATGTCGCGCGTCAGCACGGCGGCGCTGTCGATCGCCGGCATCGGGCTGGTGCTGATGACCGCCTTCGTCGCCTGGCAGGTATTCGGCCGTTATGTTCTGAACCGTTCGCCGAGCTGGACCGAGCCGGGCTCGGTGATGCTGATGAGCTGGTTCATTTTCCTCGGCGCTGCCGTCGGCGTGCGCGAGAACTATCACCTCGGCTTTGACGTCCTGCTCTACGTGCTGCCGAAAGGCGGCAAGCGCTGGCTGCGGATGATTTCGGACCTCGTCGCGCTCGCCTTCGGCATCGGCATGATCTGGTACGGCAGTCAGCTGGTCGCATTGACCTGGGGCTCTGTCTTGCCGTCGCTCGGCATATCGGGGGGTTGGGACTACGTCCCGCTTGTCGCGGGAGGCGCGCTCATCGTGCTCTTCACGCTGGAGCGCATTGTGCTTCGCCTCTCCGGCGCGCCGATCGACGATGCCCTCGATGAACTGCCGCCGGCCGAAGTCGCGGCCGAACTCGACACCGCCAACCTGAAGGTCTGACGCCATGGAACTGTGGATTCTCTTCGGCGTCTTCACCCTGCTGATGCTTATCGGCACGCCGATCGCTTTCTGCCTGGGCGTCGCAAGCCTCGCCACCGTCCTCTATATGGGCCTGCCGCCGCTGATCGTGTTCCAGCGCCTGAATTCCGGCATGAGCGTCTTTTCGCTGCTGGCCATTCCGTTTTTCATCTACGCCGGCGACTTGATGGTGCGCGGCGGCATCGCCAGCAAGATCGTTGCCTTCGCCGGCTCGCTCGTCGGCCATTTGCGCGGCGGCCTCGGCCAGGTCAACATTGCAACCGCTACACTGTTCGGCGGCATTTCCGGCTCAGCGGTTGCGGAGGCAGCGGCGGTAGGCGGCCTGATGATCCCGCAGATGAAGGCGCGTGGATATGGAGCGGACTACGCCGTCAATGTCACGTCGATGGCGGCCCTGATCGCGCTGCTGCTGCCGCCGTCGCACAACATGATCATCTACTCGATCTCGGCAGGCGGAAAGATCTCGATCGCCGATCTGTTCACGGCCGGCATCATCCCGGGCCTGCTGCTGGCCCTGTCGCTGATGGTCACCGCCTATATCGTGGCGCGCTCCCGCGGCTATCCGACCGAGGCGTTTCCGGGCTTCACTGCGGTCGCGCATCTTTTCGCCGTCGCCGTGCCCGGCCTGCTGCTGATCGCGATCATCTTCGGCGGCGTGCGATCGGGCGTCTTCACCGCCACCGAGAGTTCCTGTATCGCCGTCATCTATGCGCTGCTCGTGACCGTCTTCGTTTACCGGCAGATGACCTGGGAAGGGTTCGTTCATGCCACCCATGGCGCCGTGCGCACCACGGCCATGGTGCTGCTCATCATCGGCATGGCGGCGGCGTTCTCGTGGCTGATGGCCTTCCTGAAAGTGCCGGCAGCGCTCATCGCCTCCATGAATGCGATCTCGGACGATCCGCTGGTCGTGCTTCTGCTGCTCAACCTCTTGATGCTGTTCCTCGGCACGTTCATGGACATGGGGCCGACGATCATCATTTGCACGCCGATCTTCCTGCCCGTGGCGCAGGCCTACGGTGTCGATCCGGTGCATTTCGGCGTCATCATGATCCTCAATTTCGGCATCGGGCTGAACACGCCGCCGGTGGGCGCAGTGCAGTTCGTGGCGTGTGCCGTGGGCAAGATATCCGTCTGGGAATCGATGCGCTCGATCTGGCCGTTCTATGCGGCAGGCCTCGTCGTGCTGGCGCTCGTCACTTACATTCCGGCCATTTCGCTATGGCTGCCGAGCGTCTTCAAATAGGGGGTGCGCGACATGGCCTCGGACACCGCAGTCGGGCTCCGCGTCGAACGAAGACCGAAGCTTTCGGAAACCGTTGTCGCTGCGATCCGCAAACAGCTGCAGGCGGGCGAGATCCAGCCCGGGCAAAAGCTGCCGACCGAGGGTCAGCTGACTGAAACCTTCGGGGTCAGCCGCACCGTGATACGCGAGGCGCTGGCCAAGCTTGCCGCGGACGGCCTGGTCGAGCCGCGCCAAGGCGCCGGCGTCTTCGTCACCGAGCATATCTCGACAGCGTTCGGTGCCCTGGCAGCGGAGATGGGCAGCAAGGATTCGATCGCCCTCAACGTGCTCGAAGTCCGGTTGGCAATCGAGATCGAATCCGCAGGGCTTGCCGCCATCCGCCGCAACGCCGCGCAGGAAGCGGCGATCCAGGAAGCCTTCTTCGAATTCGAACGGCTGCTCCTCAACAGCGAGCCGACAGGACCGGCCGACCTTGCCTTCCACCGCGCAATCGCCAGCGCCACCAACAATCCATTCTATGTCGAGATGCTCGACGTGCTCGGCCGCCGCGCCATCCCTTGCGACGTGACCTCGCCCTGGTCGACCGAGATCGCCCAATCGGACGCCTATCAGCGCGGCCTGCAGCGTGAGCATCTGGTGATCCTCAATGCGATCTCGTCAGGCGATGCCGAGGCGGCCCGGGAGGCGATGCGCGCGCATCTCGGTGCCAGCCAGCAGCGCTATCGCGAGCGCCTGCACGCGCGCCAGGTTTTTTATGCCGACTCGGTCAAGGCCGCGGGAACCGAATAAGCAATTGAGGCAGCCCCATGGGACAGCAATGAATCACACCGACAATCATACCGATTTCACCTCCCGCTTCGCCATCGACCCTGTTTCTGCCGCGGCGATGGGGACGGACGAGCTGCGATACAATTTTCTCATCGAAGGCCTGTTCCGGCCCGGCAGCATCAGCCTGACCTACACCTATTACGACCGCATGATCGTCGGCGGCGCCATGCCCGCCGGCGCACCCCTGCCGCTGCAGGCGATCAAGCCGACCGGGACCAAGAATTTTCTCGACCGCCGTGAGATGATCATCGTCAACATCGGCAGCGCGGGCGTCGTGAAAGCCGGCGGTCAATCCTTCGAGCTGCAGGCGCGCGACATGCTTTATCTCGGCATGGGCACCGATGAGGTATCGTTTGCCGCGACCAATCCGGCAGCGCCGGCTAAGTTCTACCTGCTCAGCGCGCCGGCGCATCAGAGCCACCCCAACCGGCTGATCCGCATCGGCGATGCCAAGCGGCTCGATCTCGGCAGCCAGGCGACTTCCAACGAGCGCTCGATCTTCCAGTTCATCCATGCCGATGGCGTAAAGACCTGTCAGCTTGTCGTCGGCATGACGCAGCTTGCCCCCGGTTCGGTCTGGAACACCATGCCATGCCATGTGCATGACCGGCGCATGGAGGCCTATCTCTATTTCGACCTGCCGGAGGCGGCGCGAGTGTTTCACTTCATGGGCGAACCGGACGAAACGCGCCATCTCGTCATGCGCAACGAGGAGGCGGTGCTGTCGCCGGGATGGTCGATCCATTCGGGCGCCGGCACCTCGAACTACGCCTTCATCTGGGCGATGGCCGGCGACAATGTCGACTATACCGATGTCGACCTGGTGGCGATGGAGGAGCTCAAGTGAGCGATCTCTCGGCCTTCAGCCTTGCCGGCAAGCGCATCCTCGTCACCGGCGCCAATACCGGCATCGGCCAGGGCATCGCCGTGTCGATCGTGCGCGCCGGCGGCGCGGTCGTCGGCGTCGGCCGGTCGGCGATGGACGAGACGGCGGAGAAGGTTGCGGCTGTCGGCGGCCGCTTCGAGGCGGTCCGCTGCGATCTTGGTGATGATGCAACTGCCCAGGCGATGCTTGACCGCGTCTGGGACGGCACCGGACCGCTCGATGGCCTGGTCAACAATGCGGGCATCATCCGGCGTGCCGATGCGGTCGACCTCACCGAAACCGACTGGGACGACGTCATTGGCGTCAATCTCAAGACGGTGTTCTTCCTCAGCCAGCGCTTTGCCAGGCGCGTGCTTGCCGAATCTGGACGGCGTGGCAAGATCGTCAACATCGCTTCGGTGCTGAGCTTTCAGGGCGGCATTCGCGTCGCCTCCTACACCGCCTCCAAACACGGCGTGCTCGGCATCACCCGGCTGCTGGCATGCGAATGGGCGGCAAAGGGCATCAACGTCAACGGCATTGCGCCGGGCTATATCGAGACCAACAACACCGAGGCGCTGCGCACCGATCCCGACCGCAGCGCCTCGATCCTGGCGCGCATTCCGGCCGGCCGCTGGGGCGCGCCGGAAGACATCGGCGACGCAGCCGTCTTCCTGCTGGCGCCAGCGTCCAATTACATGCACGGCGCGGTGGTGCCGGTGGACGGCGGCTGGCTGGCACGATGAACAACAAAAGGTGAGAGTTTGGCGATGACCGGAACCAAAATCTTCTCGCATGCCGGCGAGGCTGCGTGGACGCCGACGCCGGATGGCAACCGAAGGCGCGTGCTCCTGCACACGGATGAGCTGATGATGGTCGAGTTCGGTTTCGACAAGGGAGGCGTCGGCGCGCTGCATTCGCACCCGCATGTCCAGGCAAGCTACGTCGCCGAAGGCCGTTTCGAGGTCACCATCGACGGCAGGACCGAGGTCCTGGAAACGGGAAGCAGCTTCATCGTTCCGTCCAACCTTATCCATGGCGTCAAGGCGCTGGAGGCGGGACGGCTGGTCGACAGCTTCACGCCGCTCCGCGCCGATTTCCTCGACTGAGCTGCGGGCCGAAGATCAGGCAGCCGGTTCTCGGAACGAAAAACCCGCGCCTCCGGAGAGACGCGGGCGTGTTGCCTGGGCGCTTGTGGCGCCGCGGTACTCAAAACATCACCGCAGAACCTGAACCTGCCGAATGATGGTGAAGATAGGATTAACCGCTCCGAGGCGGTGCGATATTCACAGCCAAGGCGAATAGGGGGCTGGAACGACGGTCCGATATCGGCCAATGAGAGAAAAGTTCGCCTCAGGCGGTGCCGCGGACAGGACCAGAGGGGTCGATAAATGTTCGAATCTGCTGTCCAGGCAATCACCTGGCGATTCGCCGCGGCATTTCGGCAGATCGTATCCCCGAAAGTTCTGTAATGCAGGCAGCAGCGAGCATCCCTGCAGAGGGTTCCAAGCGGCGCGTCCTCAGGGATGTATTCGGCTTCGATGATTTTCGTCCCGGCCAGGCGCCTGTTATGGAGGCGCTGCTGGCCAGGCGCCATGTGCTGGCCGTCATGCCGACCGGCGCCGGCAAATCGCTCTGCTACCAGGTCCCGGCGCTGGTGCTGGGCGGGCTCACCATTGTCGTTTCGCCGCTGGTGGCCCTGATGCAGGATCAGGTCGCCGCATTGCGCCTTGCCGGTGTGGCGGCTGATACGATCAATTCCTCGCTCGACCGCGATGCCAATGTCGCTGCATGGCGCCGTGTCGCGGCAGGCCAGACGCGCCTGCTCTATCTTGCACCGGAGCGGCTGATGACCGTGCGAATGCTCGAGGCGTTGACCAAGCTCGATGTCCGGCTGATCGCCATCGACGAGGCACATTGCATCTCCCAATGGGGACCGGCGTTCCGGCGCGAATACGAAGAATTGTCGAGACTACGTGATATCTTCCCGAAAGTGCCGATTATTGCGCTGACGGCGACGGCGGACGAGACGACGCGCACCGACATTGCCGGGCAACTGTTCGAAGGGCGCGTCGATACCGTGGTGCTCGGCTTCGACCGGCCGAACATCAAGCTAGGCATCGAGCCCAAGCAAGACAGCAAGCGCCAATTGCTAAACTTCGTGCAGCGCCATGCAGGCCGCAGCGGGATCGTCTATTGCCTGTCGCGCAAGAAGACCGAAGAGATGGCGGCGTTTCTCGAGCGGAACGGCGTACGCGCGTTCGCCTACCATGCCGGCATGAGCAAGGACGCGCGTGAAGCGAATCAAAACGCTTTCATGACCTTGTCCGGCGTGGTGATGGTGGCGACCATCGCCTTCGGCATGGGGATCGACAAGCCCGACGTCGCCTATGTCTTCCACACCGACCTGCCGGGCAGCTTGGAGGCCTATTATCAGGAAATCGGGCGGGCAGGCCGCGACGGGCGAGCGGCCGAGGCACATATGCTCTTCGGTCTCGGCGATATACGCATGCGCCGGCTTTTCATCGAAGACGAGGATGCGCCGGCTGAGCACAAAAGGCGCGCGCATGGCCGACTCGATACGCTGATCGGTTATTGCGAGACGACGCAGTGCCGCCGTCAGATCCTGCTTGGCTATTTCGGCGAAAGTGCTTCGCCTTGCGGCAATTGCGACAACTGCCTCGACCAGGCGCCGCATGCGGATGGCGAGGCGGAGGCGCGGATCATCCTGGCGGCGATCGCACAGACCGGCGAGCGCTTCGGCGTCGCCCATGTCGTCGATGTCCTGCTCGGCCATGAAACCGAGAAGGTCCTGGACAGGAACCACCACAGGCTTGCCAGCTTCGGCACCGGTCTGGCGCATAAAAAGAGTTTCTTGCTGTCGCTGCTCCGCCAACTCGTCGCGGGAGGGTTCCTGACATTGGACCCAGCCGGCCATGGCGGCCTCGCCATTGCCGAGAAGGGCCGTGCGCTGGCCCGGGGCGAGGCTTCGTTCCGGTATCGCGTGGACGCGCGCCAGTCATCGCGAGGCAAGATACGTCCTGAGGATACCGCAGCAGGCACGGAAGGTCTGGATTCGGCGCTGCTGGCCGCGCTCAAGGCTGTGCGGCTGCGTCTTGCCCGGGAACGCCAGGTGCCGGCCTTCGTGATCTTTTCGGATCGTACACTGATCGATATGGCCGAACGCTGTCCGCGTGATCTGGACGCCTTCGCCGCGGTCAACGGCGTCGGCGCCGCCAAGCTCAAGGATTTCGGCGAGATATTCCTCGGCGCGATCGCTGCGCATCAATCCGGGGTGGCGGGCTGAAGACCCACTTCAGTGACGCAATCAGCACCGGCTTCGTCTCGCCGCGGCAATCGCAGCCTCCTGCTGCCGCAAGCGCTCGATCTTCGCACTCTGGCGGGCAGCCACGGTCGAGGCGACACGCTGCCCTCCCAACAGCCAGCCCGGAATGTTGGTGTGGACGACTTTGCCACGAGCGATGGCTGTCGCCGACATTTCGTCGGCGACAGCGCCCATCGCCACGTTGAGCTCGACGCAACTCATCTTGTCGTATTTCGCAGCATCAAAGGATGCCGGCAAAGGCGATGCGCAACTTCCGACAAACATGAGGCTGCATATCAGAGGCGTGGCCGTGGAGATCGCCTTCATTCCCTTATCAAGCACATTGATGCCGGACGGGCGGATTTCCGGAGGGTTCTCGATCTCAGGCGGCGAAGCGCTCCCGAGGTTCCGCGTAACTGAAGCATGTGACCTCTACAATACCCTGTGCTGACCGACCTGTTTGTCCTCGAAGAATTCCGAGAGAGCCGCTGCCGTCTTGTCGGGGTGCTCTTCCGGGAAAAAGTGCCCGCCTTGGACAGCGTGTCCTGCCACTCTGTCGGCCCATTTCCTCCAGATGGCCAGCGGCCCGCCTTCTTGCGCATACCAGTTCTCCAGGGCGCCTTCGCCACTCCATAGCGCCAGTAGCGGACAGTCGATGCGACGACCGTTTGCGCGGTCCAACGCGTCATGTTCACGATCGATCGTCGCAGCGGCGCGATACTCTTCGCAGATGGCATGAATATGCGCGGGATCGCGAAGCGCATCAACATAGGCGTTCCTGACCTCTTTGGAGACCATTTTCGCTGACGATCCCCACTGCGTTATTGCATCGTCGACGACAGCATCGGGAGCCGCTCCGATCAGACGCTCCGGCAGGGGCTCCGGCTGGGCAAGAAGGCTCCAGGGCCAGAAGCCAAGCGCCAGTCTGGCATCCGCCCGATCCCATGTTGCGGCGGTGGGGATGATGTCGAGGACGGCGATTTTGAGCACTTTGTCGGAATGGTCCAGCGCCAGGCGATAGGCAACCCGCCCGCCACGATCATGTCCGGCAACCATGAACCGCTCAAACCCCACTTGCTTCATGGCCTGAACCATGTCGCCGGCCATGGCGCGCTTGGCGTATGGGCTATGATCGGCAGAGGAAAACGGGCATCCGCTTTGCCCATAGCCTCGAAGGTCGGCGGCGACGACCGTGAAGCGGGGCGCCAAGGCTGCGGCGATATCCCTCCACATCAGATGCGTTTCTGGAAAACCGTGAAGAAGCAGCAGCGGCGGACCGGTGCCTCCGACCCTTGCGAAAATCGTCGTATCGTCCAGTCGTAGGCTGGTGGCTCTGAAACCTGCAAACACCGTCAGCTTCCTCCGCGCCCTTAGGAAAGCTCCCTAAGGGCGCTAACGGCCGCCTGGGGCGTAAACCCCGGCCGCGATGGCCGGGGTTCAAGCCGGCCAGTTGCTAGAATCGAAACCAGACCCAGACGCGCCTGCGGAAGCACCGCCTGCGCCGATAGCCGTTTCGCCAGTAAACGCGACAGACCCTTCTCCAGGCGCGCCGGCGGCGCCGGCGCGGCATGTGCCACCGGCGATGATAGACTGGTTGCAACTCTGCTTGAGTTTCGTCGTCGTCGAAGGTCTCGACATCCGGCGCCTCGAGTTCATCGAGAATGCCCCTTCTGGCAGTTGGAACGCCGGCCACCGCATTGATTGGCCGAACCGTGCTTGCAAGGGCCGCGGCCCCGGCAATGCCAAACATTCCTGTCAAAAATAGTCGCCGATCCATGGAAACCTCCCAGTCTTCAACCAGCGATAGAACAAGCTGACGATGGGGAAATAGCGCAGTCGGTGCAAACGCCTAGTGCCGCACGGCGACTAGCGGTGGTCCGGTCGGCCGGAGGGTGTTACCTCGTCCTCGAAGTGGGATGGCTACCTCGATCGACAAACACCCGGAGCTTTCTGAATGGATGGAGGGCCGTGAACGACGAAGATGGGACCTACGTCTACGCCATAGCTACCTAATTCCACGCTACTGCTCTCTGTTTGTCGCTCGCGTTGCAAAAAGGCTTGACTGCCATCCTACCAGAAGGTAGGTAAAAGCATGAGCAACTTGTCTACCACCTCTGACGACATCCTGGCTTGTGCGCGTTCGCTGATCGTGGCTGGCGGCTACAACGGTTTCAGTTATGCTGACATTGCTGATGTGGTCGGGATCCGTAAGGCGAGCATCCATCACCATTTCCCAAGCAAGGTCGATCTGGTTCGGACGCTGGTTGCGCGGTATCGCGAAGAAACTGAAGCGGGGATTGCAAATGTCGAACTTCACGAATCCGATCCGCTCGAACAGTTGCGGATCTATGCCGGGTATTGGGAAGCCTGCATCGCGAACGCCAGCGCCCCGTTTTGTATCTGCGCGCTGTTGGCAAGCGAGCTCCCCGTGCTGCCCGAGGAAGTTAGCCTTGAGGTCCGGGCGCATTTCCGCTCGCTGTCGGCTTGGCTGACATCCGTGATGGAGCGCGGTGCGCGGCACGGCCAATTTCGACTGATGAGTACCCCTCGTGCCGAGGCTGAAGCGTTCATGGCGACCGTTCACGGCGCGATGCTTTCAGCACGGGCCTATGGCGATCCGAAGATATTCGCCGTCGTGACCGGCCCGCTCCTGGAGCGGCTCCGCGCTTCCCCCCGGATACCAGCCTAGATCTCAACTAACCATACTAGCGATCACTCCGCGACGTTCGTCGAGAGCCCCTACCTACTAGTCGAAAGGACAATCCAATGACGGTTCACAGTGGCGATCTCTCCCGCGCCAGCCAGGAACAATGGCTC
The DNA here is from genome assembly GCF_040319155.1 of Mesorhizobium sp. M0954. NCBI lineage: Bacteria > Pseudomonadati > Pseudomonadota > Alphaproteobacteria > Hyphomicrobiales > Phyllobacteriaceae > Mesorhizobium > Mesorhizobium sp. M0954. The sequence continues at coordinate 23,265 of NZ_JAMYNR010000035.1, forward strand.
AAGCTCTATTACTTCGCTCGGACGACGTTCTCGGCTGTCTGGGTGGCGGCTGCCTTTACGGTGGGACAGCATTCCGGGGTGGTCGCGGCGGTTTTGCTCGTGGCTTATCCTGCATGGGATGCCCTGGCCAATTTTGTCGACGCATCGCGCAGCGGAGGATTGGGACAGAATCGCACCCAGGCCATCAACGTCGCGGTCAGTGTGGCGACAACGTTCGCGGTCGTTGTTGCGCAGAAGATGAGCATGAACTGGGTGCTGGGCGTGTTCGGCCTATGGGCGATCCTGTCCGGCCTGCTTCAACTCGGTACCGCTGTCCGCCGTTGGAAGAGCTCTGGTGCGCAGTGGGCGATGGTCCTGAGCGGAGGGCAGTCAGCACTGGCAGGCACGTTTTTCATCGCACAGGCGCGGATGCCGATGCCGCCATCGATCACCAACGTGGCCGGCTATGCCGCAGTAGGCGCCCTCTACTTCCTGGTTTCGGCGGTGTGGCTGAGCGTGAGCCAATTGCGGCGGAAGGCTGCATAGCGTGCCGTCTTAAGCCATTACCGGCGCGATGAGAGATGCTGTTACCTATGGGTCCGGAATGGACAATTCCGAAGTGGCGGAGAGGGAGGGATTCGAACCCCCGATGGGCTTGCACCCATGCCGCATTTCGAGTGCGGTGCATTCGACCACTCTGCCACCTCTCCGCGGTCATGGTCCGCCGTTGCCGGCGCGGCGCACTAGATAACGGCTGGACAGGCAGGTTACAAGGGCCAATCTGCCCCGGCGCCGCAGCTTCTGTCCGTGCTTCTTCGAGGCTCCGGTGGTCACTGCTCGATATTTGCAAGGTCTGGGCTCAACCCATTCGCAGCTTGCCCGCGGCGCTTGCCTTGACTCAAGCCGAACCTTCGGTTAGGGACAGCGCGCAATCGGCGTGGAGGGATCTTCCGCGCCGCTTGTTTTTTGAACCCGCAGACGACAAAAAGACGGCCGAACCGCCTGAAGCGGTTCATCAAGGCCGACCGAACAGCGAAAGGCAAAAAATGTTCGCAGTCATCAAAACGGGCGGCAAGCAGTATCGCGTTGCCGCCAACGATCTCCTGAAGATCGAAAAACTCGAAGCCAATGTCGGCGACATCGTCGAGATCGGTAACGTGCTCGCGCATGGCGAAGGCGAGAACGTCACATTCGGTGCGCCGTTCGTCGATGGTGCGATGGTCACCGCCGAAGTCGTCGAGCAGGGCAAGAACCGTACCGTCATCGCCTTCAAGAAGCGCCGCCGGCAGAATTCGCGCCGCAAGATCGGCCATCGCCAGCTTTTGACCACCGTCAGGATCGCCGAGATCCTGCTGGGTGGCGCCAAGCCGGCGAAGAAGGCCGCCGCCAAGACCGAAGCGAAGGCTGAAGTTGCAGCCAAGACCGAGGCGAAGGCTGAAGCCGCGCCGAAGGCAGCAGTGAAGGCAGAGGCTGCGCCGAAGAAGGAAGCCAAGGCCGAGACGACCGAGGACAAGGCTGCCGAAGCCGCCGCACCGTTGTTCAAGGCGCCGAAGGGCGAGCCGGACGACCTGACCGTGATCAAGGGCATCGGCCCGGTCGCCGCCGGCCAGCTCAACGAACAGGGCATCACCACCTTTGCCCAGATCGCCAAGCTGTCCGACAAGGACGTCGCCAAGATCGACGAGCACATGCCGTTCAGCGCCGACCAGATCAAGGACTGGCGTGAGCAGGCCAAGGAATTGGCGAAGAAGTAGAACGAACCGACGCAATCGTCGCCGGATCGGACTTGAAACGGAACGCGAACGCGTTCATAAGATCGTTTAGGCGCCTCGCGGCGCATCGGAGTAGTTAGATGGCACACAAGAAAGCTGGCGGATCGTCGCGCAATGGTCGCGACTCCCATTCCAAGCGGCTCGGCGTGAAGAAGTTCGGCGGCGAAGCCGTGATTCCGGGCAACATCATCATTCGTCAGCGTGGCACGACGTGGCATCCCGGCACCAATGTCGGCATTGGCACGGACCACACGCTGTTTGCGCTCGAAGCTGGCGCAGTCACCTTCAACAAAAAAGCCAATGGCCGAACCTACGTATCGGTGAACCCGATGACGAAGGCAGCGGAGTAGCCGGTTCCGCACGAGAACACCGGCACCCATCTCGGGACCGGTGTCTGGCCAAGCCAGGAAATGGATCAGGGGAGATGGGTTTCCATCTCCCCTTTTTCTTGTGCCTGGAGGACTTTGATATGGTTGCCGAAGCGGAAGACTCAGACGACGAAAGTTACACGATAGATTGCCCGGTGCTCGCGACCGAGCGGCTGGTCATGCGTGCCCCGCGTGAAAGCGACATCGAGCAATTGGTGGCGCTCGCCGACAACCGCCATGTCGCGGAAATGCTGGCTCGCATGCCGCATCCCTATGGCGAGGCCGAGGCACGCGCTTTCCTGGCCATGACGGCATCGCGCCGGGCCGGAATCGCCTATGCGCTGACGCTGGCCGGCACCGAGACCTTCGTCGGCTGTGCCGGGCTCAACACCACGGATCGTGGGCTGGAGCTCGGCTACTGGATCGGCGAGCCGCACTGGAAACGCGGCTACGCGACGGAAGCAGCGCACGCACTGGTCGACCTTGCCTTCCAGAGAACCACGATCCAGGTGCTGCACGCCTCGACGCGGGTTATCAATCCGGCCTCGCGCCGGGTCATCCACAAATGCGGCTTCCAGTATGCCGGCCAGGGCATGCTGAACTCGATCGTTGCCGGTCAGGTGCCGGTCGAACGCTACCGCCTCGATCGCAAGACCTGGACCAGCCTGCGGAACTGGGTGCATTTTTGATGGGTGCGGCTCACGTCATCTCGAGCCAGACCGGCAAGTGATCCGAACCGGCCGCTTGCCGGTCGACCCACAGGCGCTTCAGCGACTTGGCAAGCGAGGCGCTGGTGAAGATGTAGTCGATGCGCTTGTAGCGGCTGGTATCGTCCGGCCGCTTGGGGTCGACCCAGGTGACGAGATCGGCGCCGCCAGCGCCGAGGCGGGTGGCAGCATCGATGGCGAGGTCGGCGGTCACCGGCATGCCGAATTCATGGTCAGCCTGACCGGCGAGTTCGACATGTTCCGGCGATCCGGCCAGCATGTTGAAGTCGCCCATGACGACGAAGGCTTCGGGACAAGGCAGGTCCGGCAAGCCGATCTCGGCGACGCCGGAGAGCCCGCCGCCCTCGAGCGGGTAGTTCAACAGGCGCTGGCGCAGAAAGCGGATCTGGCTCAGCCGTTCAACCGGGCTGCGATGGTCGAGATGGGTGGAATAGAAGCGGATCGGACCAAGCGGCGTTTCGATCAGCGCCTCCAGCGCGCCGCGCTGGAAGTTCATCGCTTCGACACTGCGGCTGCGCGGCAAAAGGAGATTGCGCGACAGATGGATCGGCGTCCTCGACAGCACCATGTTGCCGAGCTGGAAGGTGGTCGTGATGGCGCGGCCGTTCTCCAGGCGCGAGCCGGCGTCGGCTTCGAAATTGCTGCCGTAGACGGCAAAATAGTCGGGCAGCGCCTCGCCGAGGTCGGCCACCATGTCGCGGCCGCCATTCTTCGGGTTGGCGCGGGTGACCTCCTGCAGCGCGATCACGTCGGCGCCGCGCACGGCATCGGCGATACGGCCGACATCGTAGCGGGCGTCGAGACCGACGCCGTAGTGGATATTGTAAGTTACCAGTTTCATTCCGACATCTCGCGCTTTGGAAAGCCGAAGATCGATTTTCGGCAAGGGTCAACCAAATGCTACGCGTCCAGAGCTACGCGCGACGTTACAGTAGCAAAAACGGCCCTCGCCCTTCGTCCCGCCTTGCTTTAGAGCAATCCCGCAAAGCCAATAACAGAAACCATACAATCCGATGAAATTTCTCGATCAAGCCAAGGTCTACATCCGCTCCGGCGACGGCGGCGCCGGTTCGGTGTCGTTCCGGCGCGAAAAGTTCATCGAGTTCGGCGGCCCCGACGGCGGCGACGGTGGCCGCGGCGGCGATGTCTGGGTCGAGGCGGTCGATGGGCTGAATACGCTGATCGACTATCGCTATCAGCAGCATTTCAAGGCCAAGACCGGCACGCACGGCATGGGCCGCAACATGACTGGCGCCAAGGGTGCCGACGTGACGCTGAAAGTGCCGGCCGGAACGCAGGTCTTTGCCGAGGACAATGAGACGCTGATCTGCGATCTCACGGTCGTCGGCCAGCGCTTTCTTTTGGCCAAGGGCGGCAATGGCGGCTTCGGCAACCAGCACTTCAAGACCTCGACCAACCAGGCGCCGCGCCGCGCCAATCCCGGACTGCCGGGCGAAGAGCTCAACATCTGGCTCAGGCTGAAGCTGATCGCCGATGCCGGCCTCGTCGGGCTGCCCAACGCCGGCAAGTCGACCTTCCTGGCGGCGGTCACCGCGGCCAAGCCGAAGATCGCCGACTATCCCTTCACCACGCTGCATCCCGGCCTTGGCGTGGCCCGCATCGACGGTCGCGAATTCGTCATTGCCGATATCCCGGGCCTGATCGAAGGCGCGCATGAAGGTGTCGGCATCGGCGACCGCTTCCTTGGCCATGTCGAGCGCACGCGTGTCCTTCTGCATCTTGTCTCGGCGCAGGAAGAAAATCCGGCCAATGCCTACAAGACCGTGCGTGCCGAGCTCGAAGCCTACGGCAATGGGCTGACCGACAAGGTCGAAATCGTCGCGCTTTCCCAGGTCGACATACTCGATGCCGACGCACGCAAGAAAAAGACCGCCTCGCTGAAACGTGCCGCCGGCCGCGCGCCGATGCTGCTTTCGGCGGTCACCGGCGAAGGCGTCGAGGCGGTGTTGCGCGCGCTGATCGCTGTGGTGGCCGATGCACGCGAGGCGGTCGCTGCGCCGGTCGAGACGCGCTGGAACACATAGCCATGGCCGCGCAATCGCTGAAAAATTATCGGCGCATTGCCGTCAAGATCGGCTCGGCGCTGCTTGTCGACCGCACGACGGGCCTGAAGCGCGACTGGCTGGCCTCGCTTGCCGACGACATCGCCATGCTGGCCAGTGGCGGCGCCGAAATTCTCGTCGTGTCTTCCGGGGCGATTGCACTTGGCCGCACCATCCTCGGTCTCGGCAAGCGGGCGCTGAAGCTCGAGGAGAGCCAGGCTGCTGCTGCCGTCGGGCAGATCGCATTGGCCGGCGCCTGGTCGGATGCGCTCGGCAAGAATGGCTTGAAATCGGGCCAGATCCTGCTGACGCTCGGCGATACCGAAGAGCGTCGCCGCTATCTCAACGCGCGGGCGACGATCTCGACACTGCTCAAGATGAAGGCGGTGCCGGTCATCAACGAGAACGATACGGTGGCCACCTCCGAAATCCGCTATGGCGATAACGACCGGCTGGCGGCGCGCGTCGCCACTATGATGGGCGCCGACCTTTTGGTGCTGCTCTCCGACGTTGACGGGCTCTACACGGCACCGCCGGCGCGTGACCCGCAAGCTCGATTCATTCAGGTCGTCGACCGCATCACTCCCGACATCGAAGCGATGGCGGGTGCCGCTGCTTCGGAATTGTCGCGCGGCGGCATGCGCACCAAGCTCGACGCCGGCAAGATCGCGACCGCCGCCGGCACCGCCATGATCATCACATCGGGCACGCGGCTGTCGCCGCTGCTGGCAATCGAGCGCGGCGAGCGTGCCACCTTCTTCCGGCCGAGCGCCAATCCGGTCAAGGGCTACAAGACCTGGATCGCCGGGCAGCTCGAACCTGCAGGACGGCTGACCGTCGATGCCGGCGCCATCGGCGCGCTGCTCTCCGGCAAGTCGCTGCTACCGGCCGGCGTCAAACTGGTCAGCGGCAATTTTGCGCGTGGCGACACGGTGGCGATCCTGTCGCCCGAGGGCCGCGAGATCGCGCGCGGGCTGGTTGCCTATGATGCCGCCGATGCCGTAAGGATCGCTGGCCTGAAGACGACCGAGATCGAAACGGTGCTCGGCTACGAGGCGCGTTCGGCGATGATCCACCGCGACGATCTTGTGGTGAGCCATGCCGGTGGCGAGCAAGTAGTCGGTGACCAGGTTACATAGCGGAGGATGAGCCATGCTGACGCTGCATGAAAAATCCCGGGATGATACCGTGGCGCTGATGGCCGATATCGGCCGCCGCGCGCGTGCCGCGGCCCGCCCGCTGGCCATAGCTGCGGCCGAGCGCAAGCACGCGGCGCTGTTCGGCATGGCTCAGGCGATCCTTCGGCATGAGCAGGACATCCTCGACGCCAATGCCATCGACATCAGAAATGGCAGGGAGGCTGGCCTATCGGCAGCGTCGATGGATCGGCTGAAGCTCGATCCCGCCCGCATCCGCGCCATGGCAGACGGTATCAGCGAGATCGCCGGGTTACGCGATCCGGTCGGCGATGTCATTGCCGCATGGGACCGGCCGAACGGGTTGCATATCGAACGGGTGCGCACGCCGCTCGGCGTCGTCGGCGTCATCTATGAGAGCCGGCCTAACGTGACCGCCGATGCCGGCGCGCTCTGCCTCAAGGCGGGCAATCCGGTGATCCTGCGCGGCGGCTCGGATTCGGCGAATTCTTCCGCCGCTATCCATGCCTGCCTGGTCGAGGGGCTGAAGGCAGCCGGGCTGCCGGAGGATGCCATACAATTGGTGCCGACCACCGATCGCGCCGCCGTCGGCGAAATGCTGAAAGGACTTTCCGGCAATCTCGAGGTCATCATTCCACGCGGCGGCCGCAGCCTGGTCGAGCGTGTGCAGAACGAGGCGCGGGTGCCGGTCTTCGCGCATCTCGAGGGCATCTGCCATCTCTATATCGACCGATCGGCCGATCTCGACATGGCGGTCAAGATCGCGGTCAATGCCAAGATGCGGCGCACCGGGGTGTGCGGTGCTGCCGAGACGCTGCTGGTCGACCGTGCCGCCGCCGGCACGCACCTGGTACCGATCCTCGAGGCCTTGCGGGCGGCAGGCTGCGAGATCCATGCCGATGCCGAGGCGCTGAGGCTTTATGCCGATGCCCAGCCCGCGACCGATGCAGACTGGGTGACCGAGTATCTCGATGCCATCATTGCGGTGAAGCTGGTCGACGGCATTGGCGGCGCCATCGAGCATATCGAGACGTTTTCCTCGCATCACACCGAGGCGATCATCGCCGAGGACGCCACAGCAGTCGACCGGTTCTTCAACGAGGTCGATTCGGCGATCCTTCTGCACAACGCCTCGACCCAGTTTGCCGATGGCGGCGAGTTCGGCATGGGCGCCGAGATCGGCATCGCCACCGGCAAGATGCATGCACGCGGGCCGGTCGGCGTCGAGCAACTGACCTCGTTCAAATACCGCGTACGCGGGTCGGGACAGGTGAGGCCTTGAGCGCCGGTCTTACCCTCCCCCTTGTGGGGAGGGTGGCGAGCATCGCGAGCCGGGTGGGGGTGCGACGCTGAACTCTGCAACACCCCCACCCCGCTCCGCTTCGCGGATCGACCCTCCCCACAAGGGGGAGGGTAAGGAATCCGTATCCTCCCACTATCTGCACATGCCGCATGCCGGGAAAGGCGTGGCGGTCGGGCTGTTCGGCGGTTCATTCAACCCACCGCATGCCGGCCATGCGCTGGTCGCCGAGATCGCGCTCAGACGGCTTGCGCTCGATCAGTTGTGGTGGATGGTGACGCCGGGCAACCCGCTCAAGAATGCCGGTGACCTGGCGCCGCTGGCCGAGCGGCTGCAGCTATCCGAAAAGATCGCCAAGAACCCGAAGATCAAGGTCACCGCCTTCGAGGCGGCCCACCGCGTCCGCTTCACCGCCGACACGCTGGCGCTGGTCAAGGCGCGGAACCCGGGCGTCGATTTCGTCTGGATCATGGGCGCCGACTCGCTTCGCGACTTCCACCGCTGGCAGCGCTGGCGCCGCATCGTGATGACGTTTCCGATCGCGGTGGTCGACCGGCCGGGTGCGACGCTGTCGTTCCTGTCGTCGGTGGTCGCCAAGACCTTCGACTATGCCCGCGTCGACGAAGGCGACGCACCGCGGCTCGCCCGCATGACGGCGCCGGCCTGGACCTTCATCCACGGCCCGCGTTCGTCGCTGTCGTCGAGCGCGATCCGCAAGGTGGCAAAGGGCTGAACCGGCGCGGAAGGCAAGTCCGGTGATGTCGCTTTTGCCGCTGCCTTGACCTGCTTGATGGGCGATCCTCGGTCATGACGATTCTCGAGCGCGACCAGGACAAGAACGGTCTAGGGCAGCCGGCGCCGTCGATCGCCATTGCCAGCATCCTCTTGTCGATGGCGCTGATCGCCGTCGGCAATGGGCTGATGTTCGCCTATATCCCAGTCCGGCTCGGCGCCGAGGGCTTCGATCCGACATGGGCGGGGCTGATCGTCACCGGCCTTTCGGCTGGCGGCCTTGCCGGCTGCATCCTGACCGGGCCGCTGGTGCGGCGTGTCGGCCATGCCCGCGTGTTCATGGTGCTGTCGGCACTGATCGTGCTGTCCAACGCCGCGGTCGGCGCCGGGCCGCACCCCTTGCCATGGATCGCTGCACGGGCACTCTACGGCTTTGCCATATGCGGCCTGTTCATTGTCGCGCAGAGCTGGCTGAACGATGTCGTCGCCAACGCCATCCGCGGCCGGGTCATGGCTATCTTCTACGTTGCCTATGTCGCCGGGCTCGGCGTCGGCTACTCGACGCTGGCGTTGATCGATATCCGCGCGGCCGACGCGCCGCTGATCGGCATTGCCTTCACCGCGCTGTCGATCCTTCCCGTCGGGCTGACGCGGCTTGCGCAGCCGCCGGCGCCGCAAGCGGCGTCCGTGGCGCTCGCCCGCGCCTGGCGGATCTCCCCGGTCGGAGTTGCCGGCATGCTTGCCGTCGGCGGCCTGTCGATGACGATCTCGGGTTTTGCGCCGATCCATGCCACGGCCAAGGGCTACAGCCAGGCCGACGTCGCCTTGCTGCTTTCGGCAATGCCGGTCGGCACGCTGATCCTGCAGATTCCGCTCGGCTGGATTTCCGACCGCACCGACCGGCGCTTTGTGCTGATCGCGGCGTCGGCGCTTGCCGCCGCGGCGGGCCTGTTTGCCCTCGGTTTCGACGGCGGCGCGCTGGCGGCGCTGCTCGTCATCTATGTGGTCTGGGACGGCGCCTCGGAATCGATCTATTCGCTTGCCAGCGCCCATGCCGGCGACCGCGCCGGCAAGGACGACATGGTGGCGTTGTCGAGCTCGCTTTTGTTTGCCTGGTCGCTGTCCGGCTTCGTCGTACCCGGCATTGTGACCGGACTTTCCGCCGTCTACGGCACGCAGGCCTTCATCTATGTGGCAATCGTCATTGCCACCGCCTACTGCCTGTTCGTTCTCTGGCGCGTCGTCATGGTGCGGCCGGTGCCCGCCACGCGAGACCGGCAGTTTCGCGCCAATGACGGCGCAGGCGCCGTTGCCTGTCGATCTCGCCTTCGCGCCTGAAGATCAGCGCCGGCGCGAAGGACTTTGAACGCCCTCCAGCTGGTTTCAAATCCTCTATTGCCGCGTGGCTGAGGCATCCGGCTGAGGCGCTTTCGGTGCCGGCGCCGGGACCGAAAGGCCTTCGGCATCGAATGCCTGCTTGACGCTCTTGGTGAGGTCGATCTGGGCGGCGAAGAAATCGGCAGCCGCCGTCCAGTAGCGCAAGGTGATGGCGACGGTGCTGTCGCCGACAGTCGCGACAAAGGCGATCGGCGCCGGCTGCCGCCTGACGCGCCGGTCGGCGGCGGCGACACCGAGCATGGTCTTCTGCGCAAAATCGATGTCGTTCCAGGAGCCGATGCTGAGCGTGATGTCGCCGCGGCGCACACCGTTGCGGGTGAAGTTGCGGACCGGCTGGTTCCACAGGGTCGAGTTGGGTGCAAGCACGTAGACGCCTTCGACCGTCCTCAGCGTTGTGGCAAACAGCCCGATCTCCTCGACGGTGCCGGATATCGCGCCGACTTCGACATATTCGCCGATGCGGAACGGCCGCAGCGCCAGGAGCATGATGCCGGCGGCAATGTTCTGCAGCGTGCCTTGCAGCGCCAGGCCGATGGCCAGGCCGGCGGCACCGATAGCGGCAATGATCGAAGCCGTCTGCACGCCGAACTGGCCGAGAACCATGATCACGACCAGTCCCAGGATGGCGTAGCGGACGACCTGCGAGAAGAAATGGCGGAGCGTTTCGTCGAAGCCGCTGATATGGCCGAGGCCGGCATAGATCGAACGCTCGGCGAGGCCGGCGACGATGTAGCCGATGACCAGCAGGATGACGGCGCCGACCGCCGAAAGCGAGTAGGAGACGATCAGCGTGCTGAGTTGCGCCAGGCCGGATTGCACGGTGAGGAGGGCGTTCTGGGGATCGATCGGCATGTCGGGATTCCGGTTCGTGGATGAGCCGATAACCGCTGCGGGGCGAGGCGGTTCCGATTTTCTGGCCCGAAAAGCCGGATATTCGGCCGCTGCCGGGTGCCTGCTTGCGAGCGGTGTCTTGAAACTGCAACCTAACTCTGCCTATCTAAGCAGTGTCACCTGATTTCAGAGGTGATTTGGTTGTTCTTGCTGCGAAAGGAAATACACTGAGAACAGCACTGCGGAAGAAGGCCGACATCGTGCCTTCGCCGGCCGGGATCAGCGTAAACGACGCCGTGTCCCGCGCCATCAAGACAGTCCTTGCCAGTCTGGAAGACTCCAAGGCCGAAAACATCGTCTCAATCGACATTCAGGGGAAATCGAGCCTCGGCGACTACATGGTCGTCGCGTCTGGCCGATCGCACCGTCATGTCTCGGCTGTTGCCGATCATCTCCTTAAGGCGCTCAAGGATGCCGGGCTCGGCACTGCGCGCGTCGAGGGGCTGGCTGGCGCCGACTGGGTCCTGATCGATTCGGGCGACATCATCGTCCATGTCTTCCGTCCCGAGGTCCGCGACTTCTACAATCTCGAAAAGATGTGGCAGGCGCCCGATCTCGAGGAGGAGACCCTCCACTGAGCCGTATTCGTCTTGATGCATGTCGTTGTCCGACATGCATCAGCGGCTCTTCGAGGCAGGGATGAAGATTACGGTTCATGCCGTGGGCCGAATGAAAGCCGGCCCCGAGAAGCAGTTGGCCGACCGCTATTTCGAGCGTTTTGCCAGGAGCGGTCCTGCCGTAGGCCTCGAATTCGCCGGGATCGTCGAGATTGCCGAAGGTCGCGCGCAGACGGCCAATGAGCGCCGGCGCGAGGAAGGCCAGAAGCTGCAGACGCACTTGCAACCGGGCACGGCGCTGATGCTGCTGGATGAGCGCGGCAAGAACCTTTCCTCCGAGGATTTCGCCGGCCGCATAGGTTCGCTGCGCGATGGCGGGCGCAAGGCGCTGGTGATCGCCATTGGCGGCGCCGACGGCCATGACCAGTCACTGCGCGACCTGGCTGATCTGACGGTGTCGCTCGGCGCGCTGACCTGGCCGCATCAGCTGGTCCGCGTGATGCTGGGCGAGCAGCTTTACCGGGCGGCCACGATCCTTTCCGGTCACCCCTACCATCGTTCATGAACTCGGCTCCGTCGGCGAATTGATGCCAGCCGCCCGGATTTTTGCCCCAATGCTCATCGACAGTTTGGGCTCATGGGGTTTGTCGATGACGGCCGGGGCTCGAACATGGTTGATGGTTCGTTAACGAAGCCGCGCATAGAGTTGGGCTTCAATGTCTGAAGACTGGAAATCACGAACGGGCTCCTGGCGCGTGCGCTACGGCATCGCCGTGGCGACGATCGCGCTTTCGCTCGGCGTCGCGCGGGCCGAGAACACGCTCGACCTGGCGCCCGACCCGGACCAGAGCCGCGCCGAATACGAAAAAGTATCGAAAGAGATCACGCTGTCGTCCGAGCGGCTGGCCAAGCTCGCCGCCGACATAGCGGCTGTCAAGAAGGACCACGCCTCGATCACCGCGGCGCTGATCCAGTCGGCGATGACCGAGCAGAAGCTCGGCCAGGACATCGAGGACATTGGCGGCAAGCTGGAAGGGCTGAAGGCGCAGGGGCAGAAGATCCGCGCCTCACTGGCCGCCAGACGCGACGTTCTGGCCGAAGTGCTCGGCGCGCTGCAGCGCATGGGGCTCAATCCGCCGCCGGCGATCCTGGTCAAGCCGGAGGACGCATTGTCGTCGGTGCGCAGCGCCATCCTGCTCGGTGCCGTGGTGCCGGAACTGCGCCAGCAGACCGACATGTTGCTGGCCGACCTCAAGGAGCAGTCGCGGGTGACGGCCTCGATCGAGGCCGCGCGGGCGCGGCTGACGGCAGCTGTCGGCGAGCAGGCGGCGGAAAAAAAGCGGCTCGGCATGCTGCTCGAAGCCAAGCAGAAGCTCGCCGCCGATACGCAAACCGCGCTGGCCGTCGAAAAGCAGCGGTCCGCGACGCTGGCGGCCAAGGCCGGCAGCCTGAAAGAACTGATCGCCTCGCTCGAGGCCGACAGAGCCCGCAAGGCGGCGGATGCGGCCAAGGCAGCCGAGCAAAAGACGGCCGACGCCGACAAGGGCCCGGTATCGGCTGCGGCGCCGACGGAATTGGCCTCGCTGCCGGTGCCGGAGAGCAACAGGCTCACCGCTGCCGCGCCGTTTTCCGCGCTTCAAGGGCAGATCGCGCTGCCGGTCACCGGCAGGATCAAGCGGCGCTTCGGGGCCGACGACGGTAACGGCGCGATGATGCTCGGTGACATGGTTGCGACACAATCGGGAGCCATCGTCACAGCGCCGGCGGATGGAAATGTGCTTTATGCGGGGCCTTTCCGCTCTTACGGTCAACTCTTGATCCTGAATGCGGGTGACGGCTATCATGTCGTCCTGGCGGGGATGAGCAGAATCAGCGTCGCGTCTGGCCAGTCGGTGCTCGCAGGTGAGCCGGTCGGCGCGATGGGAGAGGCCCGGGTGGCGAGCACCTCGGCATCGAAGAATGGAAATGCCACGCCGGAGCTCTATGTCGAGTTCCGCAAGGATGGAAAACCCGTCGATCCGGCCCCATGGTGGGCGGACCGTTTTTCTGGAAGGACGTGAATGATGCGGAAACTGTCGCTTCTGTTTGCCGGTGCGCTGATGGGTGCATCGGCGATGAGCCTGGTCTATGGCGCGCCCGGCTCGACAGCGAAAGCTGCGGGCTCCGAGACCTATAAGCAACTGGCGATCTTCGGCGATATCTTCGAACGGGTACGGGCGAATTATGTGACGCCGCCCGACGACAAGTCGCTGGTTGAAAATGCCATCAACGGCATGCTGTCGTCGCTCGACCCGCACTCCTCCTACATGAATGCCGAAGAAGCGCAGGACATGCGCGTGCAGACCAAGGGCGAATTCGGCGGCCTCGGCATCGAGGTCACCATGGAGAACGACCTGGTCAAGGTGATCACGCCGATCGACGATACGCCGGCCGCCAAGGCAGGCGTGCTCGCCGGCGACTATATCGCCAAGATCGACGGCGAGGAGGTCCGCGGCCTGACGCTCAACGACGCCGTCGAGAAGATGCGCGGGCTGGTCAATACGCCGATCAAGCTCACCATCTTGCGCCAGGGCGCCGACAAGCCGATCGAACTGACCGTCGTGCGCGATATCATCAAGGTCAAGGCGGTCAAGTTCCGGGTCGAAAACGACATCGGCTACATGAAGATCACCTCCTTTACCGAAAAAACCTATGACGACCTCGAGAATGCCATCGACACCATCAAGAAGCAGGTGCCGAACGACAAGCTCAAGGGCTACGTGCTCGACCTGCGTCTCAATCCGGGCGGTTTGCTCGACCAGGCGGTGAGCGTGTCGGATGCCTTCCTCGACCGTGGCGAGATCGTCTCGACGCGCGGCCGCGATCCGAAGGACGTCACCCGCTTCGACGCGCGGGCCGGCGACGACATCGGCGGCAAGCCGCTGATCGTGCTCGTCAATGGCGGCTCGGCCAGTGCCTCGGAAATCGTCGCCGGCGCGCTGCAGGATCTGCGCCGCGCCACGGTGGTCGGCACGCAGTCCTTCGGCAAGGGTTCGGTGCAGACCATCATTCCGCTTGGCGAGAACGGGGCGCTGCGGCTGACGACGGCGCTCTATTACACGCCGTCCGGCAAGTCGATCCAGGGCAAGGGCATCACGCCCGACATCAAGGTCGACCAGCCGCTGCCGGCGGAACTGCAGGGCAGGGACCTGACGCGCGGCGAATCGGACCTCAAGGGCCATATCAAGGGCGCCGACGAAAGCACGACCGGTTCGGGTTCGGCAGCCTATGTGCCGCCGGAACCGAAGGACGATTTGCAGCTCATCTATGCCGAGCAGCTGCTGCGCGGCCAGAAGACCGATCCGGCGTTCCCGCCGAATCCGCAAAAGGCCGTGTTGAACCAGTAAGGGCGGGCAAGCCGGGCCAAACAGGTCTGGCTGCCTGAGCGAAGCGATGCGATGCTGCCGGGGCCGCGAGGCTCCGGCAGTTTGATTCGGGGGCCGCGGCCGGCATGCTGCGCGTCCAGTGAAGCAAGGGGACGCGCCGACATTTTGGATTTTGTGCCTCCGGAGAAGGTTTACTTCGGGGATGCACGCCGGGGGGTGCGGGCTTGGCTGATATCGGCAAGGACATAGAACGACCTCTCGGACAGGCGATCCGGCTGCCGCACTCAGGCAGCGGGATCAGCGCCGGTACGGTCGCGGCCGCGCTTGTCGTGCTGTCCGTGGTCGGCGTCTCCAGCGCGATCGCCTTGCGAGACAAGCCGTTCCGGAAGCTGCAAGAAGTAGCCGTTTCGACGCCGACGACGCCGGCGGCGGATACCGCCGCCGCGCCCGCCAAGGCGACGCCCGAAACGGCAGCGCCAAGCAACGCAAGCGGGTCCAACATAAGCGGGCCGCAGACGGGCGGTCCGCAGATCATCCATGTCCAGACCGAGGGGGGCGACGCTCCACCCGAGGCGGCCATAGTCATTCGCGACCCTTCGACGATCGGCCAGAACCTCAGGATCGCGCATATTCCCGACAAGGCGCTGGTCGAGGCCAGCGAAACCGGTCCGTTGCCGATCCGCGCCCCCGACGGCAGGCGCCCGTTCGATGTCTATGCGCGGCCGTGGTCCGGGGCTCGCGGTGCACGCGTCGCGCTCGTCATCGGCGGGCTTGCCGTGTCGCAGACCGGCACGCAGGCAGCCATCGCCAAGCTGCCGGCGGAAGTGACGCTGGCCTTCGCGCCGCAAGGCAACAGCATCGGCCGCTGGATGCAGGTGGCGCGGCAGAGCGGCCATGAGGTCATCATGCAGGTACCGCTTGAGCCGTTCGACTATCCGAACGTCAATCCCGGCCGTAACACGCTGACCGTGGCTGCAACGCCGGACGAGAATTTGAAGAATTTACGCTGGGCGCTGTCGCGAACGACCAACTACACCGGCGTCATGAACTATATGGGCGCCCGCTTTTCGGCCGACGCGACGGCGATGGGGCCGTTGATGGCCGAGCTTGGCAAGCGTGGTCTGGCCTATGTCGACGACGGTTCGTCGGCGCGCAGCCTGGCACCCGAACTGGCGCTGAAGGACGGCGTGCCGTTCGTCGGCGGCGATACGGCGATCGATGCGGTGCAGGACCGCGGCGCCATATTGAAGAAACTGGATGGGCTGGAAGCGACGGCACGGGCGAAAGGGTTTGCCGTCGGCATCGGCTCGGCTTTCGACCTGACGGTGGATACCGTGTCTTCCTGGGTGACCGAGGCCAAGAAGCGCGGCATCGAGATCGTGCCGGTTTCGGCGGTGGCCATAGATCCGGAAAAAGGCTGAGATGGCAAAGAGCAAGCTCGTTGACCCCGAGGCGCTGCCCTACCGGCCCTGCGTAGGGGTGATGGTCCTCAATGAGGCCGGCCTGGTCTGGGTCGGCCGTCGCATTGCCGAGCCGGACAGCGAATTCGCTGGAACGACGCAGCTCTGGCAGATGCCGCAGGGCGGCATCGATGATGGCGAGGAGCCGCTGCCCGCGGCGGCGCGTGAACTTTACGAAGAGACCGGCATGCGCTCGGTGTCGCTGCTGGCCGAGGCGCCGCACTGGATCAAATACGACCTGCCGGCGCATCTGGTCGGCGTCGCCTTCAAGGGACGATATCGCGGCCAGACGCAGAAATGGTTTGCCTTCCGTTTCCACGGCGACGAAAGCGAGATCGCGATCAATCCGCCGCCGGGTGGCCACAAGGCCGAGTTCGACCGGTGGGCGTGGCGGCCGATGCTGGAATTGCCGGGCCTGATCGTGCCGTTCAAGCGCAAGGTCTACGAAGACGTGGTGGCGGCGTTCCGGCACCTGGTGGCGTAGCCGCCGGCCTTCCGTTAAAACAGGTCGGCATGAACAACATCTCCAGCAAATCTCTTCCGCCGACCGTCACCCTGAGCGAACCGATCAGCGAAGCCGCGGCAGGGGCGATCCTGACCATCGATCTCGGCGCCGTCCGTGAGAACTACCGGCGGCTGAAGGCGCGGCTGGGCGGCGTCGGCTGTGCTGGAGTGGTCAAGGCCGACGGCTATGGGATTGGCGCGGCGCCGGTGGCGGCGGCGCTGATGGGTGAGGGCTGCAATACTTTCTTTGTTGCGCATTTGGCCGGCGGCATCTTGCTGCGCAAGGCGCTCGGCTCAGATCCGGCCATTTATGTGCTGAACGGCATTCCGCCGGGTGCGGAAACGGAAGCGGTTGTGGCAGGGCTTTGCACCGTACTCAACAGCGCCAGCCAACTCGCGGCATGGCGCGAGATGGCCGGGCGGGTGGGCCGTAAGTTGCCGGCCGCCCTCCAGGTCGACAGCGGCATGTCGCGGCTCGGCATGACGCCATCCGAGGTGAAGGCAGTCGCGCAGGATCCGCAGGCTTTCGACGGTGTCGAACTGACGTTCGTGATGAGCCATCTCGCCTGCGCCGACGAACCCGAGCAGCCGGCCAACGAGCGGCAGCGGCTGGAATTCGAACGGCTGCGCCGGATGCTGCCGGAAGCGCCGGCTTCGTTTGCCAACTCATCAGGCATTTTTCTCGGACAGCGCTATCACTACGACCTCGTTCGTCCGGGTGCCGCTCTCTATGGCATCAATCCGACGCCGGCGAAGGAAAACCCGATGCTGCCGGTGGTGCGATTGCAGGCCAAGGTCATCCAGACGCGGATATTGGAGGCCGGCGCCGGTGTCGGCTACGGTCACACTTTCCACGCCAAGGCCCCGCTTGCCGCGGCGACGATTTCGCTCGGCTACGGCGATGGCTGGCATCGTCGCGCCGCTTCCGCCGCCTGGCTCGAAAATGTGCGGCTGCCCTTCGTCGGCCGGGTTTCGATGGATACGATCATCCTCGACATTTCCGCACTGCCGCCCGGCAGGCTGAAGGCCGGCGACCTCGTCGAACTGATCGGACCGTCGTCGCAGACGGTGGACCAGGTAGCCGGCCAGGCCGGCACCATCGGCTATGAGGTCTTGACCAGCCTCGGCCACCGTTTCCACCGGCGCTATGTGAATGGCTAGGACGCAAGGTTGTTGTCCTCACGCATGTCTTTTCCCTAAGCATCGGCACTTGGCTGGCGCCACAGAATCCGGCAGACATGAGGCGGCGATGATCCCGGTCTCGAATCCCGACGAGATGCCGCCGCGGAGAACCAAACGATGAAGATCTTCGTGCTGGGCGGCGGCGTGATCGGGGTCACCACCGCCTATTTTCTTGCCGAGGCCGGTCATCAGGTGACGGTGATCGATCGCCAGAAAGGCCCGGCGCTGGAAACCAGCTTTGCCAATGCCGGCGAGATCTCGCCCGGCTATGCCTCGCCCTGGGCCGGGCCCGGCGTTCCGCTGAAGGCCATCAAATGGCTTTTGATGAAGCACGGTCCACTGGTGGTGCGACCGGCCCTCGATCCGCATATGTGGATATGGCTGGTCAAGATGCTGCGCAATTGCACGGCTGAACGCTACGCGCTGAACAAGGCGCGCATGGTGCCGCTGGCCGAGTACAGCCGCGACACGCTGAAGGCGCTGCGCGAGGCGACCGGCATCGCCTATGACGAGCGCGCCAAGGGCACGCTGCAGCTCTTCCGAACGCAAAAGCAGCTCGACGGCGTCGGCGGCGATGTCGAGGTGCTGAAGGCCTATGGCGTCCCCTACGAGGTCCTCGACCCCGACGGCTGCATTGCGGCCGAGCCTGGGCTGGCCGGCGTGCGCGAGAAATTCGTCGGTGGCCTGCGGTTGCCCGGCGACGAAACCGGCGACTGCAAGATGTTCACCGACAGGCTTGCCGAGCTTTGCGCGGCACGCGGCGTCACCTTCGAATACGACACGGAGATACGGCGCGTCGTCAAGAAGCGCGATCGCATCACCAACATCAGCACCAGCAAGGGCTGGATGGTCGCCGATGCCTATGTGATGGCGATGGGCAGCTATTCGGCACGGTTCATGCGCATGCTGAAGCGGCCCATCCCGGTCTACCCGGTCAAGGGCTATTCGATCACCCTGCCGATCAAGGACGCCGCCGCCGCGCCGGTCTCGACCGTGATGGACGAGAGCTACAAAGTAGCGATCACCCGGCTCGGCGACCGTATCCGGGTCGGCGGCACGGCGGAGATTTCCGGCTTCGACCTGCGGCTGCATGAATCGCGGCGGCGCACGCTCGAGCATTCGGTCGGCGACCTGTTTCCGGGCAGCGGCGACATGCGATCGGCGACCTTCTGGTGCGGGCTGCGGCCGATGACACCGGACGGGCCGCCGCTGATCGGCCGCACCGATTTCTCCAATCTCTATCTCAACACTGGCCATGGCACACTCGGCTGGACCATGGCCTGCGGCTCGGCCAAAGTTCTGGCCGACATCATCTCCAGCCGGGTGCCCGACATCGACGTCGGCGATCTCGGGCCCGGACGATACGCCAAGTAAGACGCCCACCAGCTAAGACAGCCAGCGGCCGGCAGGCTCACGCGAACAAACCCCTGTCCCGTTCGACGGCCTTGGTAATGAAGCTCGCGACGACCTGGACGCGGCGCAGCGGCCTGACCGATTCATGATAGACCAGCCAGTAGGCGCGGCGGATGGGTGCGACGATATCGAGAGGCACCAGCTCCGGCATCGAGCGGGCAACGAAGGTGTGCAGGATGCCGATGCCGGCGCCGGAACGCACCGCTTCGGCCTGGCCGAGCGCGGAGGAAATGGCGAAGCTGGTCTGCCAGTCGGGGCTGAATTCGGCCGCGTAGTCGAGCGAGGGACTGACGATTAGGTCCGGCACGTAGCCGATCAGCGTATGCTGGCCTAGCTCGGCGGCGGTTCCGGGCAGGCCATGGGTGTCGGCGTAGGCACGCGACGCGAACAGGCCGAGCGTGTAGTCGACCAGCTTTCCCGCCACCAGGCGGCCTTCCGTCGGCCGTTCGACGGTGATGGCAATGTCGGCCTCGCGCCGGGACAAAGAGAAGGAGCGTGGCACCGGCACCAGCTGGATGGTGAGCTCACGGTGCAGAGCGGTCAGCGCGCCGAGGCGCCTGGCCAGGAAGGCGACGCCAAAGCCGTCCGGCGCGCCGATGCGCACGGTGCCCGAGATGTCGTCGCCTTCGCCTGAAACGGTCGAGCGCGCGGCGATCATGTCGCCCTCCATGCGTTCGGCAATCTCGAGGAAACGCTCGCCCGCCGGCGTCAGCTCACTGCCGGTGGTAAGCCGGCGAAACAGTTTTGTCCTGAGCGCGGCCTCGAGGGCGGCAATGCGGCGCGAGACGGTCGCGTGATTAAGCTCCAGCCGCCTGGCGGCGCCGAGGATCTGGCCGGCCCGCGCTACGGCAAGGAAGATACGGGCATCATCCCAGTTCATGAGGGTGGTCCGGATAATGACGATTACGGCAGCGCTCGACGGCGAAGAAACTCAATTTCTCAATCCCATGGCGTACACCGCACATCTCTATCATTTGCGCTATTTGATGCACAGACACCCACCGCTATCTATTTTGTGCACAACGGTTGCGTTTTCGCTCGCGTTGCCATCGCTTCCGCAAAGGCGGAGAATGCCTCATCACAAACCAGGGAGAGAGACCATGATCGAATACGGTCATTTCATCGGCGGCAAGCGCGTCGCCGGAACCAGCGGCCGCAAGCAGGACGTCATGCAGCCGATGGACGGCACGGTGCGCGGCACGGTGGCGCTGGCTTCGCAGGCGGAATTGCGCGCGGCGGTCGAAAACGCCAAGGCCGCACAGCCCGGCTGGGCGGCGACCAATCCGCAGCGGCGCGTACGCGTCCTGATGCGGTTCCTCGAGCTGGTCGCCAAGGAGTATGACGCGCTGGCCGAGATATTGGCGCGCGAACACGGCAAGACCATCGCCGACGCCAAGGGTGACATCCAGCGCGGCCTCGAAGTGGTCGAGGTCTGCATCGGTGCGCCGCATATGATGAAGGGCGAGTTCACCGATGGCGCCGGCCCCGGCATCGACGTCTATTCGATGCGCCAGCCGCTCGGCGTCGTCGCCGGCATCACGCCGTTCAATTTTCCGGCGATGATCCCGCTGTGGAAGATCGCGCCGGCCATCGCCTGCGGCAATGCCTTCATTCTCAAGCCGTCCGAACGCGACCCGGGCGTGCCGATGCGCATTGCCGAACTGTTTATCGAGGCCGGTCTGCCGGCGGGCATCCTCAATGTCGTCAATGGCGACAAGGAAGTGGTCGACGCCATCCTCGACGATGCTGACATCAAGGCCATCGGTTTCGTCGGCTCGACACCGATCGCCCAGTACATCTATTCGCGCGGCTGCGCGGCCGGCAAGCGCGTGCAGTGCTTCGGCGGTGCCAAGAATCACATGATCATCATGCCGGATGCCGACATGGACCAGACCGTCGACGCGCTGATCGGCGCCGGCTACGGCTCGGCCGGCGAGCGCTGCATGGCGATCTCGGTGGCCGTCCCGGTCGGCAACGACACCGCCAACCGGCTGATGGAAAGACTGGTACCGCGCGTCGAGAGCCTGAAGGTCGGTCCGTCGACGGATTCTTCCGCCGATTTCGGCCCGCTGGTGACGGCGCAGGCGTTGGAACGGGTCAAGTCCTATGTCGACACCGGCGTCAAGGAAGGCGCCAAGCTGGTCGTCGACGGCCGCGGCTTTTCCATGCAGGGCTACGAGAACGGCTACTATATGGGTGGCTGCCTGTTCGACAACGTGACCGCCGACATGCGTATCTACAAGGAAGAGATCTTCGGGCCGGTGCTGTCGGTGGTGCGCGCACCGACCTACGAGAACGCCATCAAGCTCGCCAACGAGCACGAGATGGGCAATGGCGTCGCCATCTTCACCCGCGACGGCGACGCGGCGCGCGACTTCGCCTCGCGGGTTCAGGTCGGCATGGTCGGGATCAACGTGCCGATCCCGGTGCCGATCGCCTACTACACCTTTGGCGGCTGGAAGGCGTCCTCCTTCGGCGACCTCAACCAGCACGGGCCGGACGCGTTCCGCTTCTACACCAAGACCAAGACGGTAACGTCGCGCTGGCCGTCCGGCGTGAAGGACGGTGCCGAGTTCGTCATCCCGACGATGAACTGACCGAACGGTTTCCTGTCAGCGCGTCCTCGCCTTCGGCTTGGGGCGCGCGGGCCGGCGTGAAGGATGGCGCCGAATTCGTCACCCCGACGATGAACTGATCCAAATCGCAGAAAGCAAGAAAAGGCCCGGGCACCAAGCTCGGGCCTTTTTGCCGCGGTCTTCATCGGCATGAACACTAATGTGATGGAACCAAGAAGGCAGCAATCTTCTTAGGTTGCAGTCCTGCCGCGAAGGAGATGCTGGCAGATCAACCAACGGCGCTGGTGACGGCTCCGGGGGATATCGTCCGGCGCAAAGGAGGTGTCAGATGGCACGTCTCATGGCGACTATAGCTTGCGCTGCGATGGCCCTTTCCGCCGTCCCGGCAATGGCTGCGGAGCAATGTGCGGCACGCGCCGATATGGTCAAGGCGCTCGGCGAGAAGTTTCATGAAAACCCGAGCGCGGTCGGCGTCGTCAATCCGAATGTGGTGCTTGAAGTCTTCGTTTCCGACAAGGGCACATGGACCATCCTCGCCAGCGACACAAAAGGTCAAAGCTGCGTGATTTCAGTCGGCGAAGGCTGGGAGAGCGCGATGACGAAAGCGGCGCTGCCAGGCACCTGAACGATTTATCACGGGTCTGCGCGCCTCGGCATGGCCGCGCGGCCTGTGGCTCATTCTTTCGGCGACAGCCGTAAAACGGATCTGCAGGCGCCCGCTTGGGCGCCTGCTTGCGCTTTTCCATTATCGATACCATATATCGAGAACATAATGGGAACATCTTAAATCGTTCCCACCAATGGCAGACCGGAACACAGAAAGGAACGACGCGATGATGATGACGTCGGAACCGGCCTGGATCGCTCCGGCAAAATGAGGCCGTCAAACCCCTCCTTTGCCGGAACGTGATGGCAAAGGAGGTGCCCTATGGCACGCAAATCGCTGTTGAGATGGGTGAAAACCCTGGTTCTTGCTGGCGCATTGGCGGTGGGTACGAACACCGCAGGCGCGCAATATCAACACTGCGTTGAACATGGCGAGCTCGTCGCCCATTTGAGCGAGAAGTTCCAGGAAAGGCAGTTTGCTTTGGGGCTGATCGGTCATGAGGCGGTCATGGAAGTCTTTGTCGCCGAGACCGGAACCTGGACCATCGTCGTCACCGATATCGCCGGCAGAAGCTGCATCGTCGCGGCCGGCGACAATTGGGAAAACGTGATGGCCCTGCCCGGCCAGGGCGCATGACGAAATGGCAGGCTCAGCGTGTGGCAGCTGCCTCGGCATGGCCGCGCAAAAGCGCCATCAGGCGCTTGGCGTCCTTGGCCGCGGCATCTTCGTCGCCGGCGAGGATCGAACGGATCAGTGCGACATGATGCTCGGCGGATTCGGCCAAGCCGGTATCGGCCTTGTAGCGGAACCAGAAGCGACGGCTATGGGTTTGCAAGGGTGCCGCCAGGCGCGCGGCGAACGGGTTGTCGGCAGCCAGGGCCAGCGCCTCGTCGAGCGCCTTGTCGGCCTGGATAAAGTAGAACACATTTTCCGAAATCACCGCCTTTTGCATGGCAAGGGCAGCGTCATGGAACAGGTCGGCGGCCTCGCGGGTGACGAAGCGGGCGGCCGAGCGGGCAAGCACCACCTCGACGCCACGGCGGGCGTCGAGGACACGCAGCCAGTCGCCGGGGTGAAGCGGCGCGATGGCGATGCCGGCGCGCGGCCGGACCTCGAGCAGGCCCTCCCAGGCCAGCCGCTGGATTGCTTCGCGAACCGGGGTGCGGCCGAGGCCGAGCCTGTCAATCAGCGCCCCCTCGGTGATGAAGCTCGCCGGCGCCAGTTCGAGAGTTACGATCATGTGCTCGAGCCTGCGGTAGGCCTTCGCAGTTGCCGGCTCGGAGCCCGGGCTGTCATATACCAATGCGGCATCTCCTGATATATTGTTGATATATCATATCAGATTCAACGTTGACAGCCGGCTTCTTAAGAAATATACGACTGATATATCAGATGGAGCGATCGACATGTGGGCCGGAGTCTTCCCCGCCGTTACGACCAAATTCACCGAGGACGACGGCCTCGACCATGCCGAGATGGAGCGCTGCTTTGCGCTGCAGATGGAGGCCGGCTGTGACGGCATCATCGTCTGCGGGTCGCTCGGCGAAGGCCCGATGCTGTCGCACGACGAGAAGATCGCGGTGCTGAAGACCGCGCAGAAGATCGCCGGCAAGAAACCGGTGCTGTTGACGGTCAACGAGGCCGGTACACGCGAGGCGGCGGCGATCGCGCGCCGCGCCGCCAAGGAAGGCGCCAACGGTTTGATGGTGGTGCCGAGCCCGATCTACCATACCAATGCCGAGGAGACGGTCGCGGCACTCAGCGCCGTCGCCGCGGCCGGCGACCTGCCGGTGATGATCTACTCCAACCGGCTTGCCTACCGCGTCGACGTTACCGTCGACCAGATGGAGGAGTTGGCGAAGGACCAACGCTTCGTCGCCATAAAAGAGTCCTCCGACGACATCCGCCGCTCGACCGAGATCATCAACCGCCTCGGCGACCGCTACGACCTGTTCACCGGCGTAGACAATCTCGCCTTCGAGGCGCTGTCGGTCGGCGCCATCGGCTGGGTGGCGGGCCTGGTCACCGCGTTCCCGCGCGAGACCGTCGCCATCTACCAGCTGATGCGACAGGGCCGCCGCGAGGAGGCGTTGAAGATCTACCGCTGGTTCCGGCCGCTGCTCGACCTCGACGTTTCGACCTATCTGGTGCAGAACATCAAGCTTGCCGAAGTGCTGGCGATCAACACCAACGACCGCGTGCGCATGCCGCGCCAGCCATTGTCGGGCGAGCGGCGCAAGGCAGTCGAAAAGATCGTCAGGGATGCGCTGGCGGTGCGGCCAGAGCTGCCGACATTCTGATCCAGTCGCTTTGAAGGCATTTGCAGATGTGCAGCGCGGCGCACGGCAATGAATGATAATGCTACGCTCGATGTCGCCATCATTGGTGGCGGCTTCATCGGCATCTGCGCCGCCGCCCTTCTGGCAGAGGCGGGGCGAAACGTGACGATCTTCGATCGGACGGGGATCTGTGAGGAAACCAGCTCCGGCAATGCCGCTGCCTTTGCCTTCTCCGATGTGCTGCCGCTCGCCCACAAGGGCATGATCAAGCAGTTGCCGAAATGGCTCGCCGACCCGCTCGGCCCGCTCAGCATCCCACCCGCGTATCTGCCGAAGCTGCTGCCCTGGCTGGTCCGCTTCTGGCGCGCCGGCCGAAGCGACCGCTATGAAGCCGGCCTTGCCGCGCAGGCCGGGATGATGAAGCTCGCCGAGGCGGAATGGATGGGCTTGCTCGACCGTTCCGGCACACGGCCGATGCTGCATGAGGACGGCTCGCTGGAACTCTACGACAGCGAGACCGAGTTCAAGGCTTCACTGCCCGGCTGGGCGGCAAGGCAGCGCTTCGGCATCGGCTTCGGCCATGTCGAGGGGAGCGCTCTCACAGCCCTGCAGCCCGGTCTGTCGCCGCGCTTCGTCAAGGGAACGTTCGTGCCGGGGTGGAAAACCGTTGCCGATCCCAAGCTGCTTGGAAAGGCCTTGTGGGCCTATGCCGAGAGGTTGGGCGCCGTGTTCGAAAGGGCCCGGATCGAGCGTGTCGAGGCGGGACAGGACGGCGCGATCCTGACCACGGCCGACGGCACGCGGCGACGGGCGAAGCACGTCGTCATCGCTGCCGGGGCCTGGTCGCATCTGCTGGCGAGACATCTCGGCGACGGAATCCCGCTGGAGACCGAGCGTGGCTACAACACGACGTTGCCGAAGACTGCCTTCGACGTAAAGCGGCAATTGATCTTCTCCGGGCATGGCTTCGTCATCACGCCGCTCGAGACGGGCCTGCGCGTCGGCGGCGCGGTCGAACTCGGCGGCCTTGAGAGGCCGCCCAATTATGCGCGCTCGAAAGCGCTGCTCGAAAAGGCGCAGAAATTCCTGCCGGGACTGGATCCGGCCAATGGACGCGAATGGATGGGGTTCCGGCCGTCGCTGCCGGACTCGCTGCCGGTGATCGGGCGGTCGCAACAAACGCCGTCGGTGGTGTATGGTTTCGGCCACGGTCACCTCGGCCTGACCCAGGCCGCGGTGACCGGGCGCTTGATCCGCGAGCTCGTTCTCGGGCAGAATCCATCGCTCGATCTCGGCCCGTTCAGCCCGCAACGGTTTTGAGTTCGAAGACAGTCAGTTGGGAGCCGGCATGGCCAAGAATTCCTTCTTCTGCATAGACGGCCACACCTGCGGCAATCCGGTGCGGCTGGTCGCCGGCGGCGGGCCTTTGCTCAAGGGCTCGACGATGATGGAGCGGCGAGCGCATTTCCTGGCCGAATATGACTGGATCCGCACCGGGCTGATGTTCGAGCCGCGCGGCCATGACGTGATGTCCGGCTCGATCCTCTATCCGCCGACGCGTGAAGATTGCGACATCGCCATCCTGTTCATCGAAACCTCGGGCTGCTTGCCGATGTGCGGCCACGGCACCATCGGCACGGTAACTTTTGCCGTCGAGCATGGGCTGATCAAGCCGAAGACACCGGGCGTGCTCAGGCTGGATACGCCGGCGGGCTTGGTCGTAGCGGAGTACAGCCAAGTCGGCGACTATGTGGAGGAGGTGCGCATCACCAATGTGCCTTCCTTCCTCTATGCCGAGGCTCTGACGGTCGAATGCCCCGGGCTCGGCGAGATCAGCGTCGATGTCGCCTATGGCGGCAATTTCTACGCCATCGTCGAACCGCAAAAGACCTATCGCGACATGGCCGACCATTCGGCCGGCGAACTGATCGCCTGGAGCCCGGTGATGCGGCAGCGGCTCAACGAGAAATATTCCTTCGTCCACCCGGAGAATCCCGGCATCGATAAGCTGTCGCACATATTGTGGACCGGGGCGCCGACCAACCCGCAAGCCGATGCCCGCAACGCCGTCTTCTACGGCGACAAGGCAATCGACCGCTCGCCCTGCGGCACCGGCACCTCGGCGCGGATGGCGCAGCTTCACGCCAAGGGCAAGCTTGGGGTCGGCAACGACTTCGTCCACGAATCGATCATCGGGTCGCTGTTCAAGGGCAGGGTGGAGAAAGAGGTCACCGTCGCCGGCAAGCCGGCAATCATTCCGTCGATCGGCGGGTGGGCGCGGATGACCGGATTGAACACGATCTTCATCGACGACCGCGACCCGTTCGCGCACGGCTTCGTCGTCAAATAGAGAAAACGCTGACGCAAGCGAAAGAAAGAGAGCGCGAACGGATTGCCTTCGACGGCGCAACGATCCCGCTCATCAACTTATTTTGACGGCGATTTCTTCGAAATGGGTCGCATGCTGCGATTGAATCGTCAAAGACATTGCGTTAGGCCAATGGTAGGGTCCGCGATGGTCCAGGGGGCGGACGGGAACAAAACGGGCAATCGGACGACGTGCGGCGAAAACACGCGTAATGATCGAAAAATCACGTTGCAATCCGGGCTCGAAACTTTACGACTAGGGAAAATACGAAAAGGAATGCGTCTGCATGGGCGACATTCCAGGGGAGCCACGACAGCATGCAGTATTTTGTCCAGCAGCTTATCAACGGGCTGACGCTGGGATCGATCTATGGGCTGATAGCGATCGGCTATACGATGGTCTACGGCATCATCGGCATGATCAATTTCGCCCATGGCGACATTTTCATGATCGGCGCTTTCACCGCGCTCATCGTTTTCCTTATCCTTGGTGCGTTGTTCTATTCGCTGCCGATCGTCGTTGCGCTGCTGATCATGATGATCGTCGCGATGCTGCTGACCAGCCTGTATAACTGGACGATCGAGAAGGTGGCCTACCGGCCTTTGCGTGGTTCATTCCGGCTGGCGCCGCTGATCACCGCGATTGGCATGTCGATTGCGCTATCCAATTTCGTCCAGGTGACGCAAGGGCCGCGCAACAAGCCGGTCCCGCCAATGGTGTCCAAGGTCTACAACATCGAAGGCATCAGCGTCTCGCTGAAGCAGATCATCATCGTCCTGGTCACCATAGTCCTGCTGGCGCTGTTCTGGTACCTGGTCAACAAGACCTCGCTCGGCCGGGCGCAGCGCGCCTGCGAGCAGGATCGCAAGATGGCCGCACTGCTCGGCGTCGACGTCGATCGCACCATCTCGATCACCTTCATCATGGGCGCCGCCCTTGCCGCCGTCGCCGGCACGTTGTTCCTGATGTATTACGGCGTGGTGGTGTTTTCCGACGGCTTTACGCCCGGTGTGAAGGCGTTTACTGCCGCGGTGCTCGGCGGCATCGGCTCACTGCCCGGCGCCGTGCTCGGCGGGCTGATGATTGGCTTCATCGAAAGCATGTGGTCGGCTTATTTCTCGATCGACTACAAGGACGTCGCCGCCTTCTCCATCCTGGCGATCGTGCTGATCTTCCTGCCTTCCGGCATTCTCGGCCGGCCAGAAGTCGAAAAGGTCTGAGATCATGGCGGTTACCGTGTCTCCGGAAAGCACCGTCGTCGCCACCCCGGTCCAGCGCGCTTTTCGCGAAGCGCTCTATGCCGGCGCCATCTCGCTTGGCCTGTTCGTGCTGTTCATCGGCCTGAAGACCGACCAGAACATCTCCAACGAACTGATCCTGGTGCAACGCTGGGGCTTGCTCGCCGGCGTCGTGATCGCCACCATGGCAGGACGCTTCCTTTATGTCGCCTATGGCCAACCCTTCCTGGCGAACCAGAAGATCGTCGACGTCGCCACCGGCCTGCTGCCGGTCAGCCTGGCTTCGCGATTCTTCCGCCTTCCCGCGTTCATCGTGGCGCTCGCCGTCGCCGTTATTCTGCTCGCGCTCAGCAGCTTTCTGACCGAGGCCTTAGGGCCGGAACTTTCCGATTTTGTGCGGTTCCTGCGGGCGCTCGCAATCATCTATGCGCTGGCTTGGCTGATATATCGGTTCCGGGCCTTCATTCACGCTCATTTCTCGGCATTGGGCATAACCGCACTGGCGCTCTACCCGATTATCGTGGTGTTGGTGCTGGCTCTATATGCCGGGTCGATGGCCGCCGGTTTCCAGGGCTCGCTGAAATATGTCGACAATTACGGCATCCAGATCCTGATCTACGTGATGCTGGCTTGGGGGCTGAATATCGTTATCGGCTTGGCCGGCTTGCTCGATCTCGGCTATGTCGCCTTCTACGCCGTCGGTGCCTACGCCTATGCGCTGCTCGGCACGCATTTCGGCCTCTCCTTCTGGATCCTGCTGCCCGCCGCCGGCCTGATGGCTGCGTTCTGGGGCGTGATGCTCGGCTTCCCGGTGCTGCGCCTGCGCGGTGACTATCTGGCGATCGTGACGCTCGCCTTCGGCGAAATCATAAGGCTGGTGATCATCAACTGGCGCGAGGTGACCAACGGCTCGGCCGGCATTTCCGGCATCCCGAAGGTGTCTTTCTTCGGCCTGATGTCGTTCAACGTTTCCGATCCGAACTACATCTCGAAGGTGCTCGGCATCGCCCAATCGGGTGCCTACTACAAGATATTCCTCTACTATTTGATCCTTGGGCTCTGCCTGCTGACGGCCTTCGTCACCGTGAGGCTCAGGCGCCTGCCGGTCGGCCGCGCCTGGGAAGCGCTGCGCGAGGACGAGATCGCCTGCCGCTCGCTCGGTATCAACACCACCACCACCAAGCTCACGGCCTTTGCCACGGGCGCGATGTTTGGCGGCTTCGCCGGCTCGTTCTTTGCCGCGCGGCAAGGCTTCGTCAGCCCGGAATCCTTCGTCTTCCTGGAATCCGCGATCATCCTTGCCATCGTCGTGCTTGGCGGCATGGGCTCGCTGGTCGGCATTGCCGTCGCCGCCATGGTGATGATCGGCGGCACCGAAATCCTGCGCGAACTGGATTTCCTCAAGACCGGCCTGAGTTGGGGCAACATCAAGGTTATACCCGGGTTCGGCCCCGACTTCACGCCGGAGCTTTATCGCATGCTGTTGTTCGGCATGGCCATGGTCATCGTCATGCTGTGGAAGCCGCGCGGCTTCGTCGGCAGCCGCGAGCCGACAGCCTTCCTCAAGGTGCGCAGGGCGGTGTCGGGGTCCTTCACCAAGGAGGGACACGGCTGATGAACGCGAGCCCCTCCGTGAACGATGCCATCCTGCAGGTCGATCATTTGTCGATGAAGTTCGGCGGTCTCGTCGCCATCGGCGACCTGTCGTTCCAGGCCAAACGCGGCGAGATCACCGCGCTGATCGGTCCCAACGGCGCCGGCAAGACCACCGTGTTCAATTGCATCACCGGTTTCTACAAACCGTCGGAAGGCATGATCACGCTCAATCGGCGCGACGGCTCGACCTTCCTGCTCGAACGTTTGCCGAACCATGAAATCCCGGCGCGGGCCAAGGTGGCGCGCACCTTCCAGAACATCCGCCTGTTCTCGGGCATGACGCTGCTGGAGAACCTGCTGGTCGCCCAGCACAACAAGCTGATGAAGGCGTCCGGCTATACCATTCTCGGCCTGTTCGGTTATAGCGGATACAGACAGGCTTCGGCGGAATCGGTTGAACTGGCCGAGCACTGGCTGGAGAAGGCCGATCTCGTCGACCGCGCCGACGATCCTGCCGGCGATCTGCCCTATGGCGCGCAGCGACGACTCGAAATTGCTCGCGCCATGTGCACCGGCCCTGAGCTTCTGTGCCTCGACGAGCCGGCCGCCGGCCTTAATCCGAAGGAATCGGCGGCGCTCAATGCACTGCTGATGGACATCAAGGACAACACCGGCACGTCGATCCTTTTGATCGAACACGATATGGCGGTGGTTATGCAGATTTCAGACCATGTCGTCGTGCTCGAATACGGGCGCAAGATCTCCGACGGCAACCCGCAATCGGTGCGGACCGACCCGCGCGTCATCGCTGCCTACCTCGGCGTCGAAGACGAGGACGTCGAGACGGTGCTGACCGAAGTCGGCGACGAGGACGTCATCGAGCAACTGGATACGGGTCCGGATGCGGCGCATGGACCGGGCACATCGTCTTCGTATCTCGCCGGACCGGTGGCCGATACGGTCGGCCATAGCGAGGGCGAACGCGTCACCGTGTCAAAGGGCGCTTCGAAAGCCGGGCAGATCGATGCAAGGTCGAGTGCCGCGGCAAAGTCCGGATCGCCGGCCAAAGCCAAATCGGCCGCGAAATCTTCTGCCGCAAAATCTTCCACTGCAAAGCCGGCCTCCAAGGCTCCGGTGAAGTCAAAAACTCCCGGCACCTCTAATCGGCGTGGAGGGCGGAAATAATGGCCGGCACAACGCTGCTCGATATCAAGGGCGTCCAGACCTACTACGGCAACATCAGGGCGCTGAACGGCGTCGATGTCACGGTCAAGCAAGGTGAGATCGTAGCGCTGATCGGTGCCAACGGCGCCGGCAAGTCGACGCTGATGATGACCATCTTCGGTGCTCCCCGCGCCCGCGCGGGTACCATCACATTCGCCGGTACCGACATCACCCAGATGCCGACCCACGAGATCGCGCGCATGCGCATCGCCCAGTCGCCGGAAGGGCGCCGCATTTTCCCGCGCATGACGGTGATGGAAAACCTGCAAATGGGCGCCAGCCTCGACAACCTCGAGCATTATGACGAGGACGTCGAGAAGGTGTTCACGCTGTTTCCACGCCTGAAGGAACGCATTGCCCAGCGTGGTGGCACGCTGTCCGGCGGCGAGCAGCAGATGCTGTCGATCGGGCGCGCGCTGATGGCGCGGCCGAAGCTGCTTTTGCTCGACGAGCCGTCGCTTGGCCTGGCGCCGCTGATCGTCAAGCAGATATTCGACGCTATCCGGGAGCTGAACCGCACGCAGGGACTGACGGTGTTCCTGGTCGAGCAAAACGCCTTCGGCGCTCTGAAGCTCGCCACGCGCGGCTATGTCATGGTCAACGGCAACGTGACGATGAGCGGCACCGGCAAGGAGTTGCTCGCCAATCCGGAGGTGCGCGCCGCCTATCTCGAAGGCGGCCATCACTGAGTTTCAGGAGACATCAATCATGCAGGGCATTGTCTATGAGGAACCTTCGATCTGGCAGTTCTTCTTCGTCACCTGCCTGCTCGGCGGCTGGGCGGCGTGGATGACGGGCAAGGCATGTGCGCAGACGTGGCGCAGCTTCGCCCAGTTGTTCGCCTACATGCTGGGGCTCGGCATCGGCGTAAGATTCATCCATCATGCGCTGTTCGGCGGAACGATGTTTTCGCTGCATTACTACGTGGTCGACACCATCGTGCTGATGATATTGGGCTTCATTGGCTACCAATACACGCGCACCAACCAGATGGTAACGCAGTATAATTGGCTTTACGAAAGAGCCTCTCTTTTGAGCTGGAAACCAAAAGGTTGACATTTATCATTAACGGCGCTTCAGGGATGAATCGGCGTGACAAGTGCCTGAAAATCGGCAAAGTACTCTTTCTGCGAGCAAGAGTGGGCATCGCATGAAAGCAACATCCACGCCCACTCGG
Organism: Mesorhizobium sp. M0954; assembly: GCF_040319155.1. Classification (NCBI taxonomy): domain Bacteria; kingdom Pseudomonadati; phylum Pseudomonadota; class Alphaproteobacteria; order Hyphomicrobiales; family Phyllobacteriaceae; genus Mesorhizobium; species Mesorhizobium sp. M0954. Next base: position 55,199 of record NZ_JAMYNR010000035.1, read on the forward strand.
TAAATGGGAGCGTTTCAATGAAAAAGTCACTTTTGTCCGCCGTCGCCCTGACCGCGCTTGTCGCGTTCAGCGGCAGCGCGTGGGCTGACATCCTGATCGGCGTTGCCGGTCCGATCACTGGCCCGAACGCAGCATTCGGCGCGCAGTTGCAGAAGGGCGCCGAACAGGCTGCCGCCGATATCAACGCGGCTGGCGGCATTAACGGCGAGCAGATCAAGATCGAGGTCGGCGACGACGTGTCGGATCCGAAGCAGGGCATCTCGGTCGCCAACAAGTTTGTCGCCGATGGCGTCAAATATGTCGTCGGCCACTTCAATTCGGGCGTCACCATTCCGGCGTCAGAGGTCTATGCCGAGAACGGCATTCTCGTCATCACGCCTTCCGCGACCAACCCGAAGCTGACCGAGCGGGGCCTGTGGAACACGTTCCGTACCTGCGGACGCGACGATCAGCAGGGCAAGGTTGCCGGCGACTACCTCGCCGCGCACTTTAAGGACGGCAAGATCGCCGTCGTCCACGACAAGACGCCTTACGGCCAGGGTCTCGCCGACGAAACCAAGAAGGCACTCAATGCTGATGGCGTGACCGAAGCCATGTATGAGGGCATCAATGTCGGCGACAAGGACTTCTCGGCGTTGATCGCCAAGATGAAGGATGCCGGCGTCAACGTCGTCTACTATGGCGGCCTGCACACCGAGGCCGGCCTGATTATGCGCCAGCTCGCCGATCAGGGTCTCAAGGCCCAGTTCATGTCCGGCGACGGCATCGTGTCGAACGAATTGGCCTCCATCGCTGGCGATGCCGTCGACGGCACGCTGATGACGTTCGCTCCCGATCCGCGCAAGAACCCGAACGCCAAGGAACTCGTGGAGAAGTTCCGCGCCGCCGGTTTCGAGCCTGAAGCCTATACGCTCTACTCCTACGCCGCGCTGCAGATCGTCGCCGCCGCCGCCAACAAGGTCGGCTCTTCCGACGACGCGCAGAAGGTTGCGGAAGAGATCAAGAAGAGTGGCCCGTGGAAGACCGCCATCGGCGACATCGGCTATGACGCAAAGGGCGACATCACCCGTCCCGACTACGTCATCTACACTTGGAAGAAGGGTGACGACGGCAAGTACACCTACTTCGAACAATAAGCCGGCAAACGCCTGCAGCCCAAAAAATGCCCGGCGCCTCGCGCCGGGCATTTTTCATTTGTCTTTTGCTTCATCGCATGGGCGCAAGGATTTAAATCGGTTTAGCCGACGTCTCCATTTTTGTTTGCACTGCAGCATTTTCGCGCTAATCATGTCCGACAGTTCCCTTTCCCGCGTCCGGAGCCCTGTCCTTGGCAATCTCGAAGATCCTTGTCGCCAACCGCTCCGAAATAGCCATCCGCGTCTTCCGCGCGGCCAATGAGCTCGGCCTCAAAACCGTGGCGATCTGGGCAGAGGAGGACAAATACTCCCTGCATCGCTTCAAGGCCGACGAAAGCTACCAGGTCGGGCGCGGGCCGCATTTGGCCAGGGACATGGGGCCGATAGAAAGCTATCTGTCGATCGAGGAGGTTATCCGCGTCGCCAGGCTATCGGGCGCCGATGCCATCCATCCAGGCTACGGCCTGCTGTCGGAAAGCCCGGAATTCGCCGAGGCCTGCGCCACGGCCGGCATCATCTTCATCGGGCCAAAGCCGGATACGATGCGCAGGCTAGGCAACAAGGTCGCCGCTCGCAACCTCGCGATCGAAGTCGGCGTGCCGGTAATTCCCGCCACCGATCCCTTGCCGGACGACATGGAGGCGGTAAAGGAACTCGCCAAGACGATCGGCTACCCGGTGATGCTCAAGGCATCCTGGGGCGGCGGCGGCCGCGGCATGCGCGCCATCCGCTCCGAGGCCGATCTCGCGCGCGAGGTCATGGAAGGCAAGCGTGAGGCGAAGGCGGCTTTTGGCAAGGACGAGGTCTATCTCGAAAAGCTGATCGAGCGCGCACGCCATGTCGAGGTGCAGGTGCTGGGCGACACTCATGGCAACGCCGTGCACCTGTTCGAGCGCGATTGTTCGATCCAGCGCCGCAACCAGAAAGTGGTCGAGCGGGCGCCGGCGCCCTACCTCGAAATGTCACAGCGCGAGGAGCTTTGCGGCTACGCGCTGAGGATCGCGCGCGAAACCAGCTATATCGGCGCCGGCACGGTCGAGTTCCTGCAGGATGCCGATACCGGAAAATTCTACTTCATCGAGGTCAATCCGCGTATCCAGGTCGAGCACACGGTCACCGAACAGGTGACCGGCATCGACATCGTCAAGGCGCAGATCCATATCCTCGACGGCTTTGCCATCGGCACGGCGGAATCGGGCGTTCCGGCGCAGAAGGACATCAGGCTCAACGGCCACGCGCTGCAGTGCCGCATCACCACGGAAGATCCCGAGCATAATTTCATCCCCGACTATGGCCGCATCACCGCCTATCGCGGTGCCACCGGCTTCGGTATCCGCCTTGATGGCGGCACCGCCTATTCGGGCGCGGTCATCACCCGCTTCTACGATCCGCTGCTGGAAAAGGTAACGGCGTGGGCGCCGACGCCGGCCGAGACCATCGCCCGCATGAACCGGGCGCTGCGCGAATTCCGCATCCGCGGCGTGGCGACCAACCTCACGTTCCTCGAGGCGATCATCAATCACCCGAGCTTCGCCGACAATTCCTACACCACCAAGTTCATCGACACGACGCCGGAACTGTTCGCCAGTGTGAAGCGGCAGGACCGCGCGACCAAGCTGCTCAACTACCTTGCCGACGTTTCGGTCAATGGTCATCCCGAGACGCGCGGCCGGCCGCAGCCAAAGGCCGATGCGGCGCCACCGGTGGTGCCATATCTCAACGGCAATGTGCCTCAAGGCAGCAAGCAGAAGCTCGACGTGCTCGGGCCGGAGAAATTCGCCGCGTGGATGCGCGAGCAAACAGAGGTGCTGGTCACCGACACGACAATGCGCGACGGGCATCAATCCTTGCTCGCGACGCGTGTGCGCACCTATGACATTGCCGGAATTGCCGGCACCTATGCGCGTGCTCTGCCGCAGCTTTTGTCGCTCGAATGCTGGGGCGGCGCCACATTCGACGTCGCCATGCGCTTTCTCACCGAAGACCCATGGGAGCGGCTGTCCCTGGTGCGCGAGGCAACACCCAACCTTCTGCTGCAGATGCTCCTGCGCGGTGCCAACGGCGTCGGCTATACCAACTATCCCGACAATGTCGTCCAGCATTTCGTCCGCCAGGCCGCTGCCGGCGGCATCGACCTGTTCCGGGTCTTCGACTGCCTGAACTGGGTCGAGAACATGCGCGTGGCCATGGATGCGATCGGCGCCGAGGGCAGACTGATCGAAGCGGCGATCTGTTATACCGGCGACATACTCGATCCGGCGCGGGCCAAATACGATCTGAAATACTATGTCGGCCTGGCCAGGGAATTGCAGGCGGCAGGCGCCCATATCATCGCCGTCAAGGACATGGCTGGGCTTCTAAAGCCGAGCGCTGCCCGCGCGCTGTTCAAGGCACTGCGCGAGGCGACGGACCTGCCGATCCACTTCCACACCCACGACACATCCGGCCTGTCGGCGGCAACCGTGCTGGCGGCGGTGGAGAGCGGCGTCGACGCCATCGACGCGGCGATGGATTCGCTATCGGGCAACACCTCGCAGCCGTGCCTGGGTTCGATCGTGGAAGCGCTGAAGGGCACCGAGCGCGATCCGGGCCTCGACCCGCAGTGGATCAGGAACATCTCGTTCTACTGGGAGGCGGTGCGCAACCAGTATTCAGCCTTCGAAAGCGACCTGAAGGGGCCGGCATCGGAGGTCTATCTGCACGAAATGCCGGGCGGTCAGTTCACCAACCTCAAGGAACAGGCGCGCTCGCTCGG
>NZ_JAMYNR010000036.1:0-58095 GCF_040319155.1 Mesorhizobium sp. M0954
CAACTCGCCTCTGCTCAGTCTAACGTCTCGATTGGTCATGGCACTTCCCCTTCCACGGGAATCGGTGATCGCAACGTCACCACCGTGCCATGGCCGCTCGCCCTCAGAGCAGGCGCCGTTCTCTCTCCAAAACTTTTTGCAGAACCTTCAGCACACTATCTCCATTGCAAACAAGCAAAGCGACAAAAGGATTATGAGGCGCAGGATCGCCGGCCTCAATGTTGCAATAGTCCGCATTGCCCGCCCCCGTGGGTAGCCCTGGACGATAGCGCTGACCTCTAATCAGGGGAAGGACCAAATCGTCAGGGAAACGGATGCGCGAGGTTGACGCTGCGCCCCTCTCCCCGTTCTACGGGGAGAGCGATGCCGGCAGGCAGGTGAGGGGCGGTGCCGGCATTTCAGAAGTTTGCGCTGCCCCTCATCCCCCTACCGGGACCTCCTCTCCGTAAAACGGGGAGAAGGGGCTACGCTCAATAATCGCCGTTATAATACCGGTCGTCGCAGGGGGCGGTGTAGATGCGGCCGCTGGTGCGATCCTGATAGCGGCAAAGCTGTTCGCTGCGCGGCTGCGGCGTGGTGGCGTTGCCGACGACGGCGCCCAGCAAGGCGCCGGCTCCGGCACCGATGACCGTGCTCTTGGTGTTGCCGCCGATCGCCTGGCCGGCAAGCGCGCCGGCGCCGGCGCCGAGCAGCGCACCGGTGCTGGTTCTCTGCTGTGCTTCGGTCTGCGCGCAGCCTGCCAGCGCGGCGGTTACGAACATGGCGGCAATGGCTCTGGACATGGTCATCGTCTGATACTCCCTTGAAGTCTATGAACTAATTCGCAGGCTGATTTTGCCAAGTACGGTCGCATTTGCGGCGGAACATAGGCACCGTGCCTCACGAAATAAGACATGGTTGTTTTTGTCTGACGGCCTGATCCGCAAAGAAAGTAACCGAACAAGACCCAAAGAGCTTCATCTCCAGTCGCGCCTTCGAGAGCGCTACGCTGCCTCGATCTGCATTACCTTTTTCGCCGCAGCGGCCAGAAATCCGGATCGGCTGTAGCCGTGGCGCTCCGCATATCGGTCAATCTGATCGAGGACATCTTCCGGAATGGTGACGTTGACACGCACGACCTTCGCAGCTTCAGCTTTCAAGGGAACCAGGATGGCGACACCGCTCAGATTGTCCTTGTCCGACATCACTTCCTCCAGGGATGACGGCTCGGGAATGGCCTCGCCATCCTCGACCAGCCCCTCGACATGAAAGGCCAGTGCTTCCCCGGCCATGGCACGGGCATCATCCAGGTTGACGCCGGCTGTCACCAGGCCCGGAAAATCGGGAAAGGAGACGCCGAAGTCGCTGTCCGCTTGCTTGTGGATCAATCCGATATAGTTCCGCATTTCTCTACCTCAGCTTCACGCCGGATTGTTTTTCAATACTCTTGAGAGTGCCGATCGGGATGTCGCGCTTGGGATGCGGAACTGTCACCCGGCCCGGCTTGGATTTGTGCTTGAACTGGGCGTGACTTCCTTTTCGAGCCACTTCGTACCAGCCATCCGCCAACAGCCTGTGGATGACATCGGCGCCCTTCATGTTGTGTATAAATACACATAACTGATCCAAATGTCCATGAGGATTTGCCGCAGTTTGCGTGCGGCGGTCCAATCGCTGCCTTTTTCAATCCCCGAAAAATCCCAAAAATGGAGAAATCAAATGACCCGAGGTCTTGCCCGGACGCTTTCGCGTGCCGCCGCCAGAGAAGCCGGCCTTGCCCCGCCCAGGGCGGGGCTCACCGCCAGGACGACCGGACAGGGCGGCGCCTACCGCACCGTCTTCTCCTTCAATGCCATGCCGGTGCCGGTCACCGATGCACTGGCCTATGCCAGCCAGAAGCTGTTCGATTTCATCGATGGCAAGATCCGCATCAGGGGCGGTACGGCCCGGCTGCAGTTCGCGGTGCTGACTACCCGCGCGTCGACCATCAACGACAATGCCGCGCTGACCTGGTCGCTCGGCTCGACGGCAGCATCGAGCGCGGTGCTTGCCGGCACCATGGTCAATGTGCTGGGCGCGACCGGCCGTACGCTGGATGGCGCGGGTGCCGCGCCGTCGAGCGCATCGATTGCCGATGTTGCCGCAGCCTTGACGCTCGACGGCACCGCGACGCCGGTCGACCTCTATCTCAACCTGGCGTTTGCGACCGGCACCGATATCGACGCCGACGGCACGATGGCGGTGTCGGGCACCATCACGCTGCTCTGGGAGAACTGGGGCGATAATGCGTAGGCGCTAATCTCCCCCCTTGAGGGGGAGATGTTGCCGAAGGCGACAGAGGGGGTCGGTTCGACGGGCGCGACGCCCGGCGACAGATGAGGTCGGCGCTCCACGCGCGGCTACCCCCTCTGGCCTGCCGGCCATCTCCCCCTCGAGGTGGGAGATACCAAGCTTCGCCGCCACTGCTCTCATCACCGGCCCTTAATTCTGTAACAAAAGGAATCTTCTCATGACAGATCTGGCAGACGCCGGGTCCGTGGTGGCGGCGCCACCGGCGGGCAACCTTGCACGGCCACCGGCCAACGGCGAAAACGGGTCCGCCCCGCCCACGGCCACAAGCTGGTTTGACGGTCTTTCCGAAGGCAACCGCAAGCTCGCCGAAACCAAGGGCTGGACCAAGCCTGAAAGCCTCGATCGGGTCTTCGCCTCCTATGCGGAGCTGGAGCGGCAGCAGGGCGAGAGCCTGCGCGTTCCGGCCGCGGACGCACCTGGGGAAGACTGGGACAGGTTCCATGCCCGGCTGCCCGAGGCGATGCGTCCGCTGACCTCGCCCGACAAGGTCGAGTACCGGCGCCCCGACGGGCTCCCCGAAAACTTCGCCTATTCGGACGAGCTCGCCAACGCGTCCAAGGCCTGGGCGGTCGAGGCAGGTGCTACCCCGAAGGTCGCACAGGCCTATCACGACCGCTTCGTCGGCTACATGGCCGAGCAGGCCAAGGCACAGCAGATCGCCCTTGCCCGCTCGGTCGAGACGACGCATGACGACCTCGTCAGGGATTGGGGACCGACCGGCAGCGATGGCTTTCGCCAGAAGCTCGAGGTCGCCAACCGGGCGATGAAAAAGCTCGGACTGGTCAATGCCTACAAGGCGAAGGGTATCCTTCTGCCGGACGGCGCCTTGACCGACCCGCAGATCGCCAAGGCGTTCCACGCCATCGGCGAGGCGATGTTCCGCGAAGACACGATCGACGGCAATGCTGCCTTGAGCGGAGGCAATCCCTTCAAGCGCAATGCCGCCGGCGAGCGCAACCTGACTGGCATCTCGGCGCTCGTCAAAAGCGACCCCGCCCGCGCCCGGCGGCTGGCACGCGAGGCCGGCGAAAATCCCGACCTGTGGATGCCCAACAATCCTCTTTAACCCAAACCTGAAGGAAGACAAAAATGGCAGACGTCTATACCCGTATCGCGGACGCGATCGTTCCGTCCGTCTATGCGCAATACTCGTTCGAGGAGCACGTCCAGTCGCTGGAGATTTACCAGGCCGGGATCCTGTTTTCCGACCCGTCGATCGCCTCGAAGCTCAGCCTGGGCGGACGTTCCGTCGACATGCCCGGCTGGAAGGACCTCGGCAACGATCCGTCCGAGCCGGTCAACGACGACCCGGCCGACTCGATCGAGATGAAGAAGATCGGCGCGCGCCGCGAAGTCGCGGCCCGCAATGTGCGTGCGCAGGCCTGGGGCATCCCGGATCTGACCTCGATCCTTGCCGGCGACGATCCGCAGAAGCTTATCGTGCGCCGCCAGACCGACTACTGGCAGCGCGCCAACAAGCTGACGCTGCTGGGCATACTGAAAGGCGTGCTGGCCGACAACATCGCCAATGACGGCAGTGACCTGGTGCGCGTCACCGGCGCCTCCATCGTCGACACCGACATCATCGAGGCCGCCTATCTGATGGGCGACCGCGCCGACAAGTTCAAGACGATCTGGATGCATTCGAAACAGATGAAGGCGCTGAAGCTCGCCGACCTCATCGACTATGTGCCGTCGTCCGAGCAGGGCGGGCCGCTGATCCCCTATTACATGGGGCTCAGGGCCGTCGTCGACGACGACATTCCGGTTGCCGGCGGCGTCTACACGGCGTTCATGTTCAAGGACAAGGCGATCCTGTGGAACGAGCTGCCGGTCAACACCGAAGGCGGGCCGCTCGAGTTCGACCGCAAGCCGCGGCAGGGCCATGGCGGTGGTGTCACCGAAATGGTCGGCCGCCGGCATTTCGTGCCGCATGTGCCGGGCACCCGCTTTCTCGACGCGTCCTCGGCCGGCGAATTCGCCACCGATGCCGAGCTGGCACTCGCGGCAAACTGGGACCGCACGGCGTCGAGCGTCAAGCACATGACGTTCATCGCGCTGAAGACGACCGAGGCCTGATCGGGCGAAGGGGCGGGCATCAGACGTCCCGCCCCTTCTGGACGCCAGGTCGGCCACCGTGGCGACCCGCAAGTTCACCCGCTGCGCTGCGTCGGAGTGATGTGAATTTTGGCGTTCGCTACAACATTCATGTTGCCCTTTGGCCAATCGACGGCACCAAACAGTTACAAGAAAGGGCGATGCTGCCTTGTCTTGGTAAGGGAGGTCACCATGAACATGAAGTACAAAACAGTTCAGGAAGTGCTCCGAAAAGCGGGCATTGTCATGAGTAAGAAGGGGGAAGTTCATCGCATAAACTTCTTCAGCGGCCTGGAAGACACCGCCTACTACACGCCAAGTCTTCAGGACGCCCTGGACAGGGGCTTGGCTTTGGCGGGAGGTGCCGGAAGGGTGAAAGCAAGCGTCTTTGCCAAGTCAGCTGAAACAGGGATCTCGACCGGCGCATGCATCGGCTGACACAATTCAGGCAAGACATCGCCGCGTTGCGCGGCGGTGTCGTGAACCGCAATAGCCGAAGCATTGCTTCCTTGCTTCGACCGGAAAAGAGACGGATCACGCAGCGCCTGCCACCCGTGTCCTGACGGGGCGGTTGGCGTTGTGACGCTCTATGCACGAGACGTGCAACGTTCTGCCCAAGCCACAAATCACAAAAAATCCCCAGCCGCTTCGAAGCGGCTTTTTGCCGTGGAGGCACCATGCCCCGTTTTCTCCGACCAACCATACAGACAGAGGCCTGAGCCATGGCCATCACCCCGCTCTACATCGCCAACATGGCGCTCGCCGTGCTCGACGAGGCGCCGATCGACAGCCTCGACCAGGACGCCAAGCCGGCGCGCCTGCTCAATCTGCATTTTGACCTGACCCGCGAGGCCGAATTGACCAAGCACGCCTTTGTCTTCGCCATCCTGGCGGCCTCGGTCGCCGGCTTCGACACCGGCAGCGGCGCTGGCACGCTGAACTTCGCCTATGAGCTTCCCGCCGATTGCCTGCGGCCCTTGCCGCTGACCCATAGCGGCGAGCCGGACGGCGTGCCGCTCTCATGGCGGCAGGAGGCCGGGTTGGTCTATTCCGATCAGGCCGGGCCGCGCATCATCCGCTATGTCGCCAACCTGACCGACCCCAACGACTGGGACGCGCTGTTCACCGAAGTGCTGGTGGCGGCGCTCGCCATCAAGATCGCGCATCCGTTGACCCACAAGGCCAGCATGATCGACGTCGCACGCAGCGCCTATGACAGGGCGCTGGACGCCGCCTATTCAGCCAATGCCATCCAGCGCGGCGGCAGATTTTCGACGACGTCCTGGGCTTTCCAGCGCGGCGACAGCCGGGGCGTCGGCCGATGACCACGCTCTATCCGGTCCAAGATGCTTTCATCCGCGGCGAGATTTCTCCCCGCTTGCATGCTCGCGCCTCGCTCGATCTTTACCGGGCGGCGCTGTCCAAATGCATGAATTTCGTCACGCTGCCGCATGGCGGCATCAGGAAGCGCGGCGGCACGTATTTTTGCGCCCAGGTGAAGGCTCCGTCAAAGGCGACACGGCTGATCCCGTTCATCTTCTCGGCCGACCAGGCCTATGCGCTCGAATTCGGCGATCGTTACATCCGCGTCTACGCCTATGGCGCGCGTGTCGGCACGGTCGAAGTCGTTTCGCCTTATCCCGAGCCCGATCTGTTCGACCTGCAATTCGTCCAGTCGGCAGACCAGATGTGGATCACCCACAAGGATCATCCGGTCAAAGTGCTGACGCGCACCGCGCACACGACCTGGACGCTGGCCGATTTCGTCTTTCTCGACGGCCCTTACGACAAGATCAACACCACGGCCACGACGCTAACGCCGGCCGCAACCGGCAACGCCATGCCGGTCATGGCCTCGAATACGCTGCCAAGCGGCACGGTCAGCAACAGCAACGGCTCATCCGACGTGTGGCAGGTGTTCGATGGCGACAAGCAGAAGGGGGAGAACATAGCGGGCTTTCCGAGCGGGTATCTGCGCTACCAGTTCGGCGGCGGGGCCAAGACGGTCGACGCCTACTGGATTACCGCCACGAATGATCACTCTGACACTGCATCGCCGACCCAGTGGCAATTCCAGGCCTCGCACAACGGCACCGACTGGACGACGCTCGACAGCCGCGACGGAGAGACCGGCTGGTCCAAGTCGGAAACCCGCTTCTTCGACGGCTTCAACAACACGGTTGCCTACGAATATTATCAGCTACTGTTTTCAGGTGGCGGCAGCGATGGAACCGCTATCGCCGAACTGGCCCTGCACGAATACGCGCCGTCGCAAACGCCGTTCGATCTCTCGGCCTCCTCGATCGTCGGCATCAACGACGGCATCGGCTTCCAGACCAGCGATATCGGCCGCGCTATTCGTCTGCTTGGCGCGGATGGCTTCTGGCGCTGGGCCAAGGTCGTTGCCCGGACCAGCACGACGGTGGTCACGGTCCAGTTGTACGGGCATGCTCTGCCCGATCTCAGCCCGATCATTCGCTGGCGTCTCGGCACGTTCGTGCCCGGCAAGTATGTCCAGAGCGGTTCGCTTTACGAGGAGCGCCTGGCGTTCAGCCGAAAATTCTCGGTCTATGCCTCGCAAACCGGCGATTTCGACAACTTCGCCACCGGTGAGAAAGACACCGACGCGCTGGAATTCGTGCAGGCAGGTGGCGGCCAGGCCAACGACATTACGTGGGTGGCGGAATCGGACGGCGCGCTGATCATCGGGACGCTTGGCGGGGTGAGGGCGCTGTCGGGTTCCGGCATCGACGAGGCGCTGACGCCGTCCTCGTTCAAGAACCGCCGGTCGCGGACTTTCGGTTGTGCCCCGCTGCGTCCCGTCGATGCGGGGCAGTCGTTCCTCTATGTCACCCGCTCGCGGAAATCGATCGCCGAGCTGACGCAAAACGCCACCGGCCGCTTCACCTCCGACGATGTCGGTCAGATATCGGAGCACATTCCCAAGAAAGGCGTCGTCGAACTCGCCTTCCAGACCGACCCCGATCCGCTGCTCTGGTTCCCGCTCGGGGATGGCGAACTCGGCGGCTACACGCACCAGCCGTCGCAGGACGTTCGCGGCATGCACATCCACCAGATCGCCGGAAGCTTCGCAGGATCGAACTGGGCCGTTGTCGAAAGCGCCGTGGTGACGCCCGGCCAGGACGGCAACGACGATCTCTGGCTGATCGTCAAGCGCACGATCGGCGGCGTGACCAGGCGCTATATCGAAATCAAGACCGCGCCGTTTGAGTATGGCGGGATCGGCGATGCATTCGAAGTCGACTGCGGCCTGACCTATGGCGGCGTCGCTGTGGGCACGGTCTCGGGGCTTGATCATCTCAACGGAGAAACAGCCGACGTCCTGGCCGATGGCAAGGTCTACAAGGGCCTTGCTGTGGCCGCTGGCGCGGTCTCGCTGCCCGGTGGGGCTAAGGCAGCCAAATGGCAGGTCGGGCTCGGCTACCAGTCCGAAGCCAACACGCTGGAGCTCGACGTCGGCGGTCGCGACGGATCGATCGTCGGGCGGCGCAAGAAGGTGGCCAAGCTCATTCTTTCGCTGCTGGAAACCGACACAACCGGGCTTCAGGTCCAGTCGTTCATCCGCGGCCGCTGGGAGCAGGTTCGCATTCCGTCTGTGGTTGCACCCGACGGCATGGCGAAATTGTTCACCGGCAATGTCGAGGTGCCGATCGACGATAGCTGGGAAGGGCAGGGGCGGGTGAAGATCCGCCACGTCAATCCAACGCCCTGCACGATCAGGGCGATGACACCGGTGTTCGACGCCGAGCCTTAGAAACTGCTGATCTCCCCCCTCGAGGGGGAGATGTCGCCGAAGGCGACAGAGGGGTCGGTTCGTCCTGACGCGGCCTCCTATCGCAAACTGAGGGGGTTGGAGCTCCACGCGAGACGACCCCCTCTGGCCTACCGGCCATCTCCCCCTCGAGGGGGGAGATCACCCGCTCCGTCTTCCATCGCTTCCCCAACCAAGGAACCCACCCGTGACTCAACTCCCCCATGCCGAAGACCTCGGCTGGGCGCGGACGGCTGCCGATTTCGCTGCCATCCGCGCCTTGCTCGACACCGACCTCAACGATGCGATCGCCCGCAAGGGCGAGCTGGAAACGGAAAAGTTTGACGCGATCTTCGGCGCCGGCAATTTGACGGCGGCGCGTGCCGCATTGGACGACTGCAACGCTGAAATCGCGCTGATCGAGAAAACCATCGAGGACGCGGACGAGCGCCGCATTGGCGCCCCCCTGGACGAACCCCCCGCCGAAGCCGTCGCCGCCACGCCCGCGCCGGGCGACGAGGTCAGGACAAACGCCGAGGCGCTCGGCGAGCGCTGGCGCACGATCCACTGGCTGATCGAACAGCTGCGCCAGGAACTGTTCGCGGCCGATGCCTTGAGCCGCGCCATCATCGCCAACGGCATGTTCGATGCCGACGGCGCTGCCGGGGTCAGAGTCAACCTGACCACCATCCGGCGCACTGCCATGGCCGGCCCGCGCGCCGCCGCGCCATCGCGTCTCAGCCGGCCGGCGATCCAGGCCGACCGACTGCTTTTGTCCTTCCTCAGCCCGGGCGGCGTGCTCGACCGGCGGCCTTCGATCGGTGCGCCGGTCGACGGCATCAAAAGCAAATTCATTCCCGCCGGCGAACGAGGCTGACCATGTGCACACTAGCTCTTATCGGTACGGCGCTTTCGGTCGGCGGCGCGCTGGCGGAAGGCCAGCAGTCCAAGCAGATGGCCGAGTACCAGGCCAAAGCCTATGAACAGCAGGCGCGGGCCGACGCCCAAAGCTCGGCCTTCGAGCAGGGCCAGGAGCGCCACAAGCAGGATCTGCTGCAGGCGCAGGCGCGTGCCCAGGCCGGCGCTTCGGGCGTCGCTATTTCTGGTTCGCCGACCGAGGTGCTGGCGGCCAATGCGAGGCAGGGCCAGCTCGACCTCAAGGCGATCCAGTACGGCTCGCAGCTGCGCCAGAACGGTCTCGCCACGCAAGCGGCGATCGCGCGCTTTTCCGGCAGGCAGGCGGTCGGCGCCTCGATCTTCAAGGCCGGCGGCAACCTCGTGTCGGGCATCTCCGGCCTCTACGACCCGGCCAAGGCGGTGACGTTCGGCAGAAGCGCCTTCCCGCCGGCGCCGGGTGGAGGCCTCTACTGATGGCCACCATCCCGCTCCAGCTTGCCCAGCGCCGCCTCGATACCGGCACTGTGGCCTCCTATCCCAGCGGCTCGCCGGTGGGCGCCGCCATGCAAGGCTTTGGCGACGAGCTCTCGGCGATTGCCGAGCGCTTCAAGCAACAGAAGCAGCAGCAGGACGCTTTCGATGCCGACATTATCGGCCGCGAGCTGAACGCACGCATAGCGCATGCCGAGGCCGTGGCGGTGCAGACCGCGCCGGCCGACGGCGGCGGCCTGCACGACTTCATGTATGGCCAGCTCGATCCGCGCAGCGACGGCGTCGTCAAGCCGGCCTGTTCGACCAGATCTTCGACGACACCGTGGCGAAAGTGCCGGAGGGCGAACGCGCCAATTTCCTCGCCCAAAAGCAGGCTCTGCGGCTCGCCGGCTCGGCACGCATGGCGGCGCAGCAGCACGCGCGGCGCCAGAATTATGAGCAGGCCGAGTGGAGCAAGGTCGAGGACGGCTATACCAGCGCCATCGCGCAAAGCGACCCGGACGACACAGAAACATTCGATGCCATCAGGCAGAGCGGGCTCGAGCTGATCGGCAAGATGGGCAACCCGGTGGCCCGGCAGGCCGCCGAGGCCGCCTGGCGCGCCAACACGGCAAAGGCGCTCGCCCAGGCGATGATCGCCAAGGACCCGAAGGGTGCCGCGGAGGTGCTGGGTGGGGCGGTCGGGAGCGACTGACGGCAGGACCAAGGACGATACCGTCGAGGCTGTGAGTGGGCCTCGGGCGAGTGGGTCCAGCGTGCTGGCGACGCGCGAAGCGCCCGTAGGTGGCCTTCCGTCCGACGAAACACCTATCCGCACGGGTTCCGTGGGGCCCGTCGGAAATACGGCTTGGGCTGCCGCAGGACCCTGGATTGCCGACTTGTCGCCGGACACGGTTCAGGGTCTCGGCCAGAAGGCGCAGGTAGCGACTGTGGCAAGCCTGGTCGATGCGCGCACGAACATCGACATCGCCTTGCAGAACGCGCCGGCTGCCATTGCCAATACCGGCAGCTATTCTGGCAAGACACCGGGTGCCGAAGACTTCACTGCCGTGTACGGCGCCGAAGATGGCGGCAAGCGTCTCCAAGCCTTCGACATAACGGCTGATATCGGCCGCGCGGTTTTCGACATGCGACCCGTCCCGAACCAGGCGATACACGCCCAGATTCGGGATTTTGAACCCGGCCCCTACGGCTCGCCGGAAGAGCGGGAGCAATATGAGATAAGGGCCGGCGCCGCGCAATTGGTGCTGGGTGCCAGGCGCGCCGATCCCGCCGGTTACGTCGGCCAACTGTTCCCGAACCATGCTCCGGACTGGGATAAGATCACAGCTCCTGAGGATTATAAGGCTGCCGTCACCTGGGCCGTCGCTGCTCAGCAGGAGTTGGGCTTCGACCGAATACTGCCAATGCCCTGGGCTGTAGCTGGCCAGCAGGCGGCGAAATACATCGACCAAGGCGTGCCGTTCGAAAAGCGCCTTGCCAAGTTGAGTTCGATCGTCCTGGCGGTTCGCGATCCTGATGCCCGCAAGGCGACAACCCAACAGATTTCTGTGGCGGCGGAAGCCCAGTGGCGAGCCAAGGCCGCCCAAGATCCGAACGTCGCGCCAGAGTCGTTGGAAGCCCAGGTTGCAGTGCTCAAGAACAGGCTGGCGTGGATCGGGGAACATCCGGCCCAAGCCCAGTACAGCACCATGCCGTGGCTACAGCAATTCGGCTTGGCGTTCTCGGATGTCGGCCGCCTCACGGCTAAGGGCGCGGCCGCCGGCGGTGCGGATGCGATCTCCGCCGGGCTGGACTCCGCTTGGTCCGGAGGAAACTACCAGAACCTCCTCGAAGATGAACAGGCCAAGACCGAGGACGCCGAGGACCGGGCCGGTTCGGCCGGTTGGGCGGCGGAAGCCCTCGGCACCGGCTTAAGCGGATATGGCCTGGCGGAGAGTTTGTTCGGTTTGCTGGGCCGGGCAAGCGTTGGCGCGGCGGCAGAGAACGGCTTGATCGGTCTTGCTGCCCGAACTGGCGTCGGGGGTGTGGCGGGTGGCACTTATGGCGGGGCATACGCCTTCAACACAGGACAGAGCGTCCCCTGGGGAATTGCCAACGGCGCGCTTTGGGGGGCGGGCGGCAATGTCCTTGCCGAAGGGCTCAGTGCAGTTGGCAGCCAGGTGTTGGCAAGGCTTGCCGGGCGTTCTGCGAATGCTAAACCTGATATCGTACTGGATAGTGGGGCTCCCCCGGTTTCTGTCAATGCAGAAGAGATTCCGATCTCGACCGGCAAGGCCCGAGAAATAAGGAGGCCCTATACGCATTTGGAAGATCCTCCCAACGTTGCGTCCGGCAAGGATCCAACAAAGAAGCAGAGGATAGCTATTTTCGAGGAAAATAAAAGGGTGAATGATGGAATTTTGAGATCGGATGAGAGTGGTATAGAAATAATTCCAGCAAAGAAAAGCAAAAGAGGCGTAACTCCTCCAAAAAACGAAGCTCATATCGGTCACATAGATCCGGTTAATCCCGCTGACAAGACAAAATCGTCAGGATCAAATAGCTATAAAAATCTTCGTCTTACGGCTGGGTTTGAGAATATAGAAAATCGAACAAATAGGTGACATATGACCGAATGGAAGTTCGAAAACCCAAAAAACACAGCCGTTATTTCGACTCGGAAGATATTTAGGGGGGGCGGCTGGATTGCGTATGTGTCACATGATGATGACGGCGACGATAATGAGTCGTGGCAATTCTACGGAAATGAAGCTGAAGTTGATCAAGATGACCTAATTTTAGTGGCCTTGGTCGAGGTGGTCGAGCTTGATGGAACTGTTGCACAGTTGGCGGATTTGCCGTTAGGCTGGCGTGCGTGGCGCGATACAAAGTCTTCGCCATGGAAGCGCGACAAAATCACCTAAACACATTCTGAATGGTAGCGGAGTTTACTCTGCTTTGACCCGGTGAAAGTAAAAAAAGGTGTTACTCCTCCGCCAACGAATCACAGTTTGATCACATCGATCCGCTTATTCCAGTTGATCCGACAAAGACTCCCGGATCGAATAGTTACACCAATGCAAGGATGGTTGCAAGAATTCGAAACAGAGAAAGTGGAACAAATAGGCGCTGTGATGACTAAATGGAAGTTTGAAGACCCCCAGAACGTAGCTGTTTTTGTAAACAGGAAAGCTATACGCAATGGTAGGTGGGTTGCTCGCGTCGTGCATGATGATGATGACGGATCATGGCAGTTTCACGCGGATGAATCCGAAGATTTCGATGAAAGCGATATTATGATCATAAGCCTGAAAAATATGGTTGAAAAAGACAAGACTATTATGCAGTTGGCTGATTTACCTTACGGCTGGTATGCTTGGCGCGAGACAAAAACCTCGCCATGGAGGCGAGGCAAAACCCTCGACGAACACCCAGAATCGGAGCGGAGTTAGTTTCGACTTCCAATTGTAACGGTTGACATGGGTGATTGCGACGCTGAGCGGCGGAGCCGACAGCGGTGCAAGAAACCGGGGCGTCACTTCGCACGGAGCGTTCTGGCAAGGACCAATCAGCCCACGGGCCGGAATATGGATGTGTCTCACGAGAAAGCGCTGGCCGACGGGGGGCAGATCACCTCTCAAACATCACGCATCGTGCGAGAGCAGATCATATTAAACACCATGGCGATGCAGGAGACTATGCTCGCTGGGCAAGAAGAAGATGGCTCAAGCAAGAAATGAAAGGGAACACAAGTGGTCGAGAGAAATTATAGCGACGTCAAACCCGACTTGACCAGCGTCACCCGCTTGCCGTCGACTGACAAAAGCACAGGCGATGAAGAGCTTGATGCTGCACGTCTGGAAGCCCTGAAAATATCTTGATTTCTATGATTGGGTTTCAGACATCAAGGGGGAATACCTTGGATACGGGGCCGACGGCATAACCTATATTTTTCTCTTCGAGATTGTTCCGGGCAGGCCGGAAGTTGACCCATGGATATGGGTAATCGTCGGCGATGTGCCCCCGACATATCTGCCGGCGGTAGACGCCAAGACTCCATACGAGGCGCTGGATGGATATATCGGCGCCATGGAAGAGTGGGTCGAAGCTGCGCGACGGGGGACTCGGTGGCAGATCTAATCCCGGTCAACGTGCCGCCTAGCCCAGCCAACGCCGAAATGTTGGATAGCCGTCTCAAATTTCTCGACGAAAGGGTGTTGCCGGAACTTCGAGAGTGATCGGCTGCCGCTTGTCGGCAAGCGCCGTCAGTTCCTTGACGAGAACGTGCTTTCGTTGCTCCCGAAGTGATGTACTGGCGTGCTCCGTGGCTCGTCGCGGATGCAAGCCCGGCACTCGGTTCGACCGGATCAGCACTGGCGCAATCACTGGTGAGTGCGCACGCCGGAAATGGCGACCAGGCACGCAACGTGCCGGCGGTCTGATTGTGGTCACGATCCTGGCTTATGGCCTGCTAACCGCCGAGCGGTCAGTTTGGCGGTGCCTCCTGGATCGCCTCCTGTTTCAGATGAAGGATTGACCTGTTGCGCACGGACTCTTTTTCGACCATGGCAAGGATCGTTTTTCTGCTCACCTTGGCCGGCGTCCTCCTGCTCGCGCTTTCGCCGGTGCGCTTCCTGCAGGAGTTGGACATGGGCTTCACCTTCCAGCACGACAAGCTCAACCACGCCGCGGCGTTCGCGGTGCTGGCGGCGCTTGGAAGCCTCGGCTGGCCGGAACACAAGACGAGGCTGGTCGTGCTCCTTGCCATTACCGGCGCGGCGATCGAGCTGCTTCAGGGCGTGCAGCTGATCGCGCGCGATATGGATATCCTCGACTGGGTCGCCGACTGCGCCGGCATGGCCTGCGGGCTGGCGGCCATGAGGGGCACAAGAAGGCTCATTGGCGGGCTGCTGTAGTCTCGACCGCGTTGCCGCTCTCCGTCCGGAAAATGTAAATCGCCGGCTGCGCCGGATAGCGCGGTGTCCGGCCGCGTAGCTTAAGTCTCCCACCGACAGCACCGAACCCCCTTCCAGCCTCGCTTATGCGGGGCTTTTTTTATGGAGCAAGCCCTCATGTCCCGACCTGCAACTGCCGCCGTTCGTCTCCTGACCGGCGAACGCGAACCCGTGCGCCTCGCAACCACGGCCGACATCCTCCTGCACGGCCTGCAGGCCATCGACGGCGTGCCGACCGAAATCGGCGACCGCGTGCTGGTCAAGGACCAGGCCGACCCGACGCAGAACGGCATCTACACGGCGAGCGAAGGCGACTGGTTCCGCGCCGCCGACGCCCGTTCTACGCGCACCCTGCAGAAGGGCACGACCGTTCACACCCAGGTCGGGTCGGTCAACGCCGACCGCGTGTTCGAGTTCACGGCCGACGAGCCGGCCATCGGCGCCGATGCCATCACCATCGCCGCATCCGTTCCGCCCGACATCGCCGATGTGGTCGAAGAGGTCGAAGCGCTGCGCGATGAAACCCAGGCGCTGAAGGATGCTGCCGCAGCCAGCGCCGGCCAGGCATCCGACAGTGCCGCCGCTTCCGCCGCGAATGCCGGACAAACCACAGCCGACCGGGCTGCCACCAATTCCGATGCCGTCGCGGCCGCGGCCGCCGTCATCAGCGCTCAGGCTGCACGCGACGCTTCGCTCTACGGCAAGGGCATTTTCCCGACGACTGCGGCGGCAATCGGCTTCGGCGTCGCCGGCAACGGTGCGATCACGCCAGGCTCCGGCGGCGCCAACGGCACGTTCGACCTGGCGTTTACCGGCGGGACCGGTTCGGGCGCCGCCGGCCGCTTCGTGGTGGCGGGCGGGGCGCTGACGCAGATACTGATCACGGCGCCGGGCTCCTACACAGTGGCGCCGACGTTCAGTTTTGCGGCGTCGGCAGGGCTCGCCGGCGCCGCCGCAGCGGCGGTGCTGGGCAGGAATGTCGATGTCGGCGAGTATTTCTGGACGGAGGTCAGCGCCGGCATTGTGGGGCTTCACAGCGTCGGGACAGGCCCGATTGCCGTCGATACGGGTATTCGTGCGTCACCGGCGGAAATTGCCCTGATCAGCTCGCGGGCGATTGGGCCGGTTCCGATCACTGGTTCTGTCGGCGGCACGCTGATTACCAACGACAGCGTCTATTTCTGGCCTGGATCGGTGTCTGCGGCCGATGAATATCTCTCGACCTTGGAGCTTGGATTCGGCGCCGTGCCAGGGACAGCCCATATTGTCTTCGCCCACCTCGAGGGCGACGGGACGCTTAGCCTTGTTTCCGAGCAAACGATATCCGTTCCAGCCGGCCCGTCGTCAGTTGTTTCGGGACTCGCGATTCTGAAGCCGGCCGGGAGCGTCATGGGCGTCCAGCGCACTGGAGTTGGCAGCTGGTACTATACTGCCGGGGCAATTCCGAACGGTGGAGTCGAGTGGTTCACAGCGGTGGTACCGACCTCGCATACTGCCAAGACCATAGGCGCGGCAAATGGCCCGCAGTGGAAGGCGACCTTCACCGGCGAAGTCGCCGTCAAGGCGCGCGCTGCCTATTCCACGGCAAACGGTCTCGTCTCCGCTGTCGGCATTAGCCAGGAAATCGGCTGGCCGGCGCTGGTCAACACCGGGTCGGACGTTCCGGGCAGCTACAGCGTCATCATGCAGACGCCAGCGCCGGCCGACGGCTATATTACAGCGGTCGAAGTTGGCGCTGGCGCTGGCGCCGGCGCTGCGCTCATTCATGTAGTGGACTATCTCGGCGGGTTGGTGGTCAACGTCCTAAGCACATATGCGGTGACGCTGATCAACGGGGTCGCCCATATTCCGCTGGGTATCCCAATCCCAGCCGGCAAATATCCGGCGATCAGCGGCGGCGCCTACAAGTTTCAAAACAGCGTCAACCCGCAAGGCATCCCGGCATGGATCAAGGCAGGCGCACTGTCGCTTGGCGCGACCGTAGCATCGTCCGCCCAGCATCGATATGAGCTTCGCTTTACGATCAAAACCGGTCTGCTCGCCGATGCCGACCGCGCCTTGACCCGGGGCGGCGGTAATGACGGCATGAATCTGCTGGCTGGCGCAGATCCGAATGGCGTCGTTGATGCGACCGCGCTGTTTGCGTCGGCGACCGCCGCTCATCCTAATCCCTATGTGCCGCCTGGGAATTTCGCTTTGACGGCCATTCCTGCATCTGGCGACGGTTTTTGGGGACCTGGCAAGCCGGCCGTCAACGGTAAGCGCTTCTTCATTCCGCGCCAGCCGTCGCTGCAAAATCTTTATGACGGCTTTCGCGCGAAGATGGCCGAACATATTGCCAACAACGATGTGTTCTGCCTGATCGCCGATAGCATCGGCCTTTGGGCACTTGCCAGCGACGGGCCGAAACACTGGTTCAACCTGGTTACCCGCTTTGCCAATATCGGCATTGCCGACGATGAACCGGGCATGACTGCTTTGCGGCCAAGCTCTACCTACGTTCCGACCTTCTATGGCGTCACTGTCGCCGGCAGCGTGTCGACAGGGTCGCGCGGGCCGATCGGCGAGAGCATCATCCTAGCGGCCGGCGCGACCCTGTCGTTCACCGGCGCCTATGAACAGGTCGACGTCCACTACACCCAGGACGCAGCCCAGGGCTCACTTGCCTTTGCCTTCGACGGCGGCGCGGCCTATAAAACCGTCAATTGCGCCGGCGCCCTGGCGCTTGACCGATATTCGGGGCCGTCGCTCACCGCGCAGGCGGCAAGCGGCAATTACACTCTTACGGCTGTCGGCGGTCCTGTCGAGATTACCGGGCTCATCAGGCTTGGCGTCAAGGCGGCCGGCTCGCGTCCGCGCCTGCGCACCTTGCGCGCGGCACACGGCAGCTATGCCTTCTCGTCATTCAACACTGCGCGTCTTACATCGGCCGCCGCTCAATGCGGCTACGCCGGCGGCAAGATCGTGCCCATCCTGGCGCTCGGCATCAATGACAGCTTTGGCACGCCGCCAGCCACGATATCGGCAAACATCGCAACAATCATCAACGCGCTGGAAGCGGCCGCTGCACCGCGTATCCTTGTCATGCCGCCGACGCGGCCTTCGGCGGCATGGGATGCAAGCTACACCGGCGGCCGAACTTATGACGCCGCTCTCGGCGCAATCCGACAGACCTACAGGTCCCGGAACGTGCTGACCATCCCGATCGACGGCTTCGATTACATCAACTCTGGGAACTACCAAGAGGGGTTGCATTTCAACGATGCCGGCCATGACGGCAATGCGCTGCGCTTCATCGAACAAGTTGCGGAGCGGGGATAGCCCAATGCCATCTGCTATTCAGCACAAGGGCGAAATCGGCACGCAGCCGTGAAATCCCGGTTCCTGACGGCGACATTGAGGGTCTCATTGAGGTCTGGGCAGGCGGCGCCGTAGTCGACGCTGGACGCCGTTCGCAGGCAATGGCAGGATGAGGTCGGCGGGGGCTATCCTTGGAGGATTGTCCCATGGCGCATGCCGGCAGCATCATCGACATCTATGATGACTATTACGCCGATGGAAAAGTAGCCGCAAAACGGGACATAGCTTCGAACCAGTCGGTCGGGCACATCGAAGCGATCATTCAAGGCCAGTTCTTCGACAGGATTCTTGACATCGGGGCGGGCGAAGGTGCGGTGCTGGATAAGCTGAACAGGAAGGGGCTCGGTAAGAAGCTTGGCGCCGTCGAGATTTCGAAGAGCGGCGTCGAGGCTATCAAGGCAAGAAAAATCGCCAAACTGGCCAGCATCGACGTATTCGACGGCTATCACATCCCTCATCCCGACAAGTCGTTCGATCTCGGGCTTGCCATTCACGTCGTCGAACACGTCGAACACGAACGGATGTTTCTCAGGGAGGCGGCTCGGGTCTGCAAGAAGCTGTATATCGAAGTGCCTTTGGAGCATACGCGAGATCTCAGCAAGGCCATTCGGATGTCAGGGCCGTATGGGCATATCAACTTCTACACAACCCAAACGTTTGAAAACCTTCTCAAAACGTCCGGGCTGAAGGTCGAACGGCTAAAGGTTTTTGCGCACGACCTCGCCTATGAACAGCACCTGGCTGGCGAAAAAAAAGGATGGGTAAAACACAGACTGCGGACCGAATTTCTCAGGTTTGCACCCAAGATGGCGATGCGCAGCATGGCCTACATGGCCGGAGCTCTGTGCTTAAGTCGCTGATCTAGCGGCAGCGCCGCCGATTTGCTTTGCAGGATTACCGCCAACCATACTAAAGGGCGGCACGTCTTTTGTGACGACAGACCCCGCACCAACGACCGATCCCTTGCCGATCGTTACGCCCTTGAGAATGATGACGTTGAAGCCGATAAAGACGCTGTCTTCAATCTTCACTGGCGCAATGGTGATCTTTGACCAGTCCTTTTTTCTCTGATGCCAGTCGGCGATATCTTCCTTGCGGTCTTGCCAACCCGTCGCGTGTGAGTTGTGATCGACGACTGTGGTACCCCAACTAATGATCACGTCATCCCCGATTTCGATCCTCTCAGCCGCGACGAGGTGGCTCTTGCCGATATAGGATCTTTTTCCCACGGTGATCTTTGCATCAGCGCGATCGAAGGAAAAGACGCCGTTGATGATGCATTCTTCGCCGATCGCATGCTTGCCTCGCCGCAAACTGCGGACGCTCCGCAAACTTAGCTTCGTCGCGGGACCGGAGTTGATGCCGGCTAGGCGGTAGAGGAATGATGGAACGAATGGCATATCAGTTACGGTCGAAGTGCGGCTTGGACAACCTCTCAGCGAAAGGCTGCGATTGCTCAAAGAATCTGAAATGCTTCCAATGTTGGTGTACCCCTTCGAAGAATGCCGGCGCCGCGTCTTCGAGGTCAGTATCAGGGATTATGGGTGGGATTAGTTGCCCTTCGGCTAACTGAACCGACGCCGAAGTTGGCTGTTCGCAATAAGCAGGTCAGTCTCCATCATCCATGCGACTCCTCACGGCCTAGCTATTGCGACAAGCGGCGGCGGTTTGCAAGCTTGCAAAACGCCCGCGGCCGCCAGTCTGGACGCCGTTTTAAATCGCCGAAAAGACGTCAGAAGAATTGCTCTGCGAGGGCCGCTCGGGATGCTGTGCGCACCAACAATGGCACAGCAGGCCGACCAGAAATCCTACAACTGGGCGGTATTTCGGAATTGTCAGGGTTCATCGCCGACGCAGACCCACCGCGCCGGCGGGCTACCGTCTGCTGTCCTGCGGCTTCTGGTGAGGGTCCTGGCTTTTCGACCACCAGACAAAATACAGCGAGCCCATCTTCATCACAGGCACGCGGCGGTCGCGTTCCCTGGCCCGCAACTCACGATAGGTCTTCATCTTCAGAGTGCCGCCAGGCAACCTGATACGCACTGCCATCGGTT
The DNA here is from genome assembly GCF_040319155.1 of Mesorhizobium sp. M0954. Classification (NCBI taxonomy): domain Bacteria; kingdom Pseudomonadati; phylum Pseudomonadota; class Alphaproteobacteria; order Hyphomicrobiales; family Phyllobacteriaceae; genus Mesorhizobium; species Mesorhizobium sp. M0954. The sequence goes on from NZ_JAMYNR010000036.1 coordinate 19,941, forward strand.
CAACTCCCGTTGTGCAACGCAGCAATTGTGTGCAATGCGGTAAGTAGAGACCTTCCGTTGCGGAAGAGTCAACAGCAGGATCATCAACTTATTTTGCGAGCTGCGGAGGCTTCGCGGTGCCAGGCGGGCAGGGCCGGCCGAAGGAGCTTCATCCTGGCGACTGATCATCAATCAGGCGCTGGCGGTTCGACCACCAGGTGAAATAGATCCGGCCGATCTTGAAGACGGGTATGCGGCGGGCGCGTTCGCGGTCGCGCAATTCGCGGTACACCTTCACCTTCAGTGTGCCGCCAGGCATCCTGATACGCACCGCCATCGATTCCGCCACCCCATTGTGCAATGCAGCATCAGAGACCTTCCGCTGCGGAAGAGTCAATGCCTGCCCGCTGACTATTTCTGGGACTAGTCGAGCGGTCTTGAGGTTTGGGCGCACGCGGCGGTTCCCGATCCCGCACGGGGGCGCCAGTGCCAGTCGGGATCGTCGGGTGCGCGGGCTATTTCCTGGGCGAGGATTTTCTGGGCGAGGATGGGCGATCGGACACGCCGCTCGGCCACCAGATGACGAAGTAATTGCCGACCTGCCAAACCGGCACCTCGCGGTTCTGCTCGCGGCGCCGCAGCTCGCTCCTTTTCTTGATCTTCAAGGTGCCGCCCGGAAGCCTGATTCTTATCGTCACGTGTCCTCCCGCTAAAGCTACGAACGATAGACGGGAACAGTTTCATCCCGGCTAGGCAATTTCATTCAGCCCGAGCAATTTCGGGGCCGAAAACGCAGCGCGCCTGACCGCAGCGATATCGCCGGAACCGGCTTCATTTGAAGAAATCCGCAATGCCGTTGATGGCCAGCACCGCATAGACGATCGGTCCGGCGATAAACGCACAATAGAGACAGAGGATCGCCGCCAGCACCGCGAGCAACGGCTTGTCGCGAGCGACGGCGCGGAGCTCGGACTTCACCGACCAGCGTGCCGCAGCGGTTTGTTCATCATCAGACATGTGCACCATCCCGCGGCCATTTCACACGGCGGGTCGAAAACATCAACCTTGCTTGCCACATCGGCGCGGGCTGCCGCCAAATTCTGCTTTGCCGCCGCGCATCTGCTTTTTCAACCTCAAAACCTTGCCCGCAAGGGCGGAAAGGACTGCCCATGGACATGACGTTCAGGGGCGCCGCCAGGCGCCTCGATGATATAGACTTGCCGAAACTCGGCGCCCGGATCGGCGTCGGCGAGGACGAGATGCACGCGTTCCTCGATGTTGAAACCAGCGGGCACGGCTTCGACGCCGTTGGCCGGCCGGTCATCTTGTTCGAACCGCACGTCTTCTACCGCAACCTGTCGGGTGCCAAGCGGGCACAAGCGGTAGCCGCCGGCCTCGCCTATCCGAAGTGGGGCGCAAAGCCCTATCCCAGGGATAGCTACCCACGGCTCAGAGCAGCTTGTGCGATCGACGAAACCGCGGCGCTCAAATCCGCTTCGTGGGGCTTGGGCCAGGTTCTCGGCGAGAATTTCATGGCGGCAGGCTTCCTTACCGTGCAGGCGATGGCCGAGGCGATGATGGCGGACGAGGCGCTGCAGCTCGGCGCGGCGATCGATTTCATCGTCGAGAAGCGGCTCGACGACAATCTGCGCAATCATGACTGGTCGGCATTCGCCAAGGGCTACAACGGCGCCGGCTATCGCAAGAACGCCTACGATACCAGGCTTGCCGAGGCCTATCGCAAATGGTCGCGCATCAAGGACACGCCCTGGCCGTCTGCCGGTCCGGTGTCATCGGCGGTCACCCCTGCAGTCCCGCCAGAGCCCGCTAAGCCAATTGCCGTTCCCCAAGCGACCGCTACGCCCTCTGTACCTCCCGTGGCTGTCGCCAAGCCCGGCTTCTGGGCAGCGCTGATCGCCGCCATCCTCAAATTATCAGCCATCCTCAAGCTATTCGGAAGGAAATGACATGTGGACCCGGATCAAGAGCTTTTTCCGCGACAGCGAGACAATATTCTGGGCGCGGCTTCAGGCGGCCATCGGCGTCATCGCGACTATCGTCACCTATGTCGACCCGCAGGTTCTTTCGCCGGTCGTTCCGGGGGAATGGTTCCCCTGGTTTCTTGTGATCAACGGCGTTTTGACCGAGTTCCTGCGCCGCCGCCGCGCGGAGGACTTGTGATGGCAGCGCTTCTCAGCATTCTCAGCGCCATCATCGGCAACAGGGTCGTCATGACGGCATTCGCTGCTGTGGCGGGCGGCATCGGCCTTTACGTTGCCGGCGGCATCAACCGGGCGAGGAAGGAGGCGGTCAAACAGGCAGAGGCAAAAGTCGCGGCCGCCGAGGATCGTCTGGAAATGAGGCGCGAGGCCGCCGCCGAAGAGCGCAAGGCCGCCGGCATGGCCGATGCGGCAGCAAGGGCGGAGGCTGAGAAATGGGCAAGGCGCTGATCCTCTGCGTGGTGCTCGCCGGCTGCACGACAACCGCGCCGGCCGGCAATCCGCGCCAGGTCTGGTGCGACCACAACCAGCCGCGCCGGCCATCCTCCCCGGTCGATGCCGCCATGAGCCGGCCCGAGCTCGACGAGATGAACGCCTTCAACGGGCAGGGCGCCAGATGGTGCGGGTGGACGCCATGATGCACGAATTGCTCGACGTCCTGGGCATCAAGGCGCCGGTGTTGGTCGCCGGCCTGTCCGGCGGCATTTTGCGGGCCTTGTCGCGCCATCGCTACAAGGTCCGCGAAATGGTGGCCTCGCCGATCTGCGGCGCGCTGGCGGCGGCCTATCTGACGCTGCCGGTCGTGCATTATTTCCGCGCCGCCGGCCTGCCCATTCCTTCTCCGGACGACGACACCACGACGCTGGCCGCGGCGTTCCTCATCGGCGTCTCGGCGATGTGGATCTCGGACATCGTCTTCGAGGTTATCGTGCGCCGGTTCGGGCCGGTGAAGGAGGAATAAGCCGCCCAAGCCCGCCGAAATAGTGACGTTCAGTTGGAGCCCGCCGCGCCGAAAGGTGCGGCGGGCTTTTTGCATTTTTGCTCGCATTCTGTACGATCTTTCTTTCGCGACAGGGCGGCTCGATCCGGCGCTGCCCGACCAAGATGCGCGTTAGGCATGGGAGATGGTGTCATGCTTGCCAAGGTCCAGACACAAGCGGCAGTCCTGACAGCCGGGGCGCTTCTGTTTGCCGCAACGGCCGACGCGCGGCCGGACAGCCGCGCGATGACATGCGAACAGACGCAGCTTCTGATCCAGAGGCATCGCTCTGTCGTGCTCACCACCGGCCAGAACACCTACGACCGTTACGTCCGCCAATTCGGCAATGAATGCGACTGGCCGCAGGTGCCGCGCGCCGCGTATATCAAGACGCGTGACGGTCAATGTCTGGTCTATCGCTGCCAGGAGCCGCTCTTCGACCTCCCGAATTGAAAGCAGGCGGCGGCTCATTCCTCGTCGAAAGGGCCACCTTCGCGTGCGAGATCGCGCGAAATGACACGTTCATCCGTATCGTCCGGCAAGGCCTCGTCGCTGTCCTGGTAAGCGTTGTCGTCGTCCTCCTCCGGCAGTTCGCCGCTCTTCTCGACGTCATAGCGAATATCGCCGTTTTGCGGCACGCCGTCAGGGAGGATTCTCCCGCTCCGGATGGCATCCCAGTCCTGCTGCTGGATCGTCGGGCTCTCCGTCTCGTCGTCGGTTCGTTCTTTGCTGCGCGGTTCCATCGCCGGTTCTCCATAATGTCAGCGGCCCCGAATTGGCTCAGTGGTTGAACTCATAAGTCTGGCAGCCGGTTCCGGGCCGCTGCGGTCCGCGCGCATTGCCGCACGACGGAACCAATCGCGCCGGCCCGCCTTCACATTCAGAAGATACTGGCGCGAAAGGAGCTCGACATGAGACCGCTCATTTTCTTGCCGTACATGTTAGGTGCGCTGCTGCTGGCGGTGCCGGCGGCCGCGCAGCCGGGCGAACAGGCGCAATCCGACCGCTGCAAAGTCGAGCCGCCGGACCAGAACAGCCAACAGCAGAAGCCGGCCGGCAACAATTTGTCCGATACGCTCGAGCCATGCGGTGGGGTCCTGAAGCCGCCGCCAACGGGCGATCAGGGCATGGCGGCGCCACCGCCGGATGAGGGCAAGACCCCGGTGATCAAGCCCGGCGAGGTGCCGCCACAGCCGCCAAAGCAGTAGCAGCGACGAGCGGCAACTTCGCGCCGCTCGCGCCGGCAGGTTTGTTGCACTCGCTGAGGAACATTAGCTTGTCCTAAATGTTATTTCAGACGCAGTAGATATCACCCCCCTCCGGTATCGCTGCTGATCGGGAAACCGATCGGCCCGCGTCTTGCGACGCGGGCCACCGCAAGCTCATTCGCAGTCCATTCGCCGCATCGCGCGGGCACTTCACCGCTGTTCGATTAGCCGCCACTTACGGAACAACAAGGTGGCGTGGGCGTTTGCCTAGAGGGTTCGCCGCTTCGACCGGAATGCCGCGTCGCAATTGTAAGGGCGAGGCCCGTAACAACAGGAGTAGACGATGAAAATCCACCTTGTTCCTGCTGCGGCGGGATTGGCGTTGCTTGCCGGCGTCGGCGTGGCCACCGCGGACCAGGTGATTGTCACGCCCAAACAGCAGACGGTCATCCGCGAATACGTCCACAAGCACCCGCTGGCGTCGATCAGTCTTCTGGGGGTGGAGCTCAATATCGGTTCCACGTTGCCCGATACGGTCGAGCTGCAACCGATCGATGTTCCAGACGTGCGGTACAGATACGTCGTCGTCGGCAATCGCACCGTGCTCGTCGACCCAGACACCCGCAAGATCGTGCAGGTCATCGAGTGATCGGCGTTGCCAAACCGCGAACCGGATTTGGAAGGTCATGGCCTAAATTATCAAATGAGAGCTCCATCCCGAGGGATCGGGATGGAGCCGCTGTCGTCTCGAAACAAGGAAAGGAGCCATTCCCATGCTGCCGCATGTCGAGCCGGTCAACGTGGCCGCAGCCGTCGACAAACTGCTTGCTGAACGAGGCGATGGCCTGCTGTCGATGAAGGCGGCGATAGCACTGTTGCGCGAACGCACCGGAACCGAGCGCTCGGACGCGGACCTTGAAGGGCTGATCATCAAGAAGGCGGCGCTCCTCGGGGTCGCCGTCCTGTGTGACAGAGAGGTTCAATGACGGTGTCGCCTGCCGCTCAAGACGCCGGTCGAAATTTCAGCTAGAACAAGGTTGCTTACGCATCAACCGAGCCGACGGAGGTATCAGTGACGGACAGGCAGGAACGGATTCGCCAGCGAGCACACGCGATCTGGGAACAGGCAGGCAGGCCCGACGGGGCGCATCAGCAGCATTGGGATCAGGCTACCGCCGAAATCGACGCAGAAACCGCCGCGCCGGAGACCGCCAGCCGACCGAAGCCGAAAGCACGCCAGCCTAAGCCGGCCGCCAGCAAGGACGGAAGCAAATCCAAGGCGCGACCACGTAAAGCGTGAACGCAAGCGGATTTGATTCCAACGCTGGATCTCGCGGGTGGTCGGCCCATACATCGTTCCATGATCGGCAGCAAAACCAGTCCTGACCGGTCCTGCTGCCGCAAGCCCGCGATGGCAAGCCCGATTGGCGCGGCTAACTACTTACCGCAATTGTTGTCGTTGACAGTCGGTGAAACCGTCCCGGCAGGCTTGTTGGATGCATCGGGTTGAGCTCCTTGCGGGGTTGCAGGGCAGTTTTCATCCCCATTGGAGTTCATGGTACCCGTCGTGCCCATCGTGCTGCGGGTCGTGCCAGGGTCAATACCGTTCGGCTTGGGCTGGACGACGATGCTCTTCTCGCTGCCAGGCGCATTGTTGTCCGACCCGGCGTTCTGGGCCATCGCCGCGGTCGCCAGACCGGCTGCAAGTATGGAAGCTGTCACGATTTTCGTAAGCATGTTGATCTCCATCATTGGGTTATCATCATGTGGCGACTACAGAAAAAACAACCCGGGTGATGGAAAGGTTCCGGCAAAAATGACGCAGCACAGTGAAGCAAACCCGCGCAGCGCGGATCTTCTCGGCCCCCCTTGTTCTATTACCGTAGGTAGGTTTGATGTTGTGGTTTGCTGATTAGGAATTCGCCTTCTTTGGCCGCCGACCGTCGCAACGTTCGTCTGTTGCGGCGCCATCAGCTGAGTCTCGCATCGCTTCAATTGGTAGAGGCCATCCCAAAGTAAAACTTTCGGAAAATTTCAGTACAAATTTCACGCGGCTGTTATTTGAAAATATACCATGAGGCCAGCGAGCTGATCGGCAACGAAACCGATCATCTTCTTGCAAATTAGTAGGTATGCAACCGGCGACGTCGCGGGCTGTTCAGCGCAACTACAGCAAGGAGAGTGTTATGACCACCTTAATCAAAACAATCACCGATGCGGTGGCAGGCAGCGCAGTTATTTTCATGCTCTCGATGCCCGTGAATGCCGCGGACGGAATTGCCGTTGGTGTTGGAACATCCATCGGCGGCATCGGCGGCATCAAAGCCGGCCTCGGCGCGACGGTTGGCGGTCGTGGCGGCATCAACGCCGGTGCCGGCGCGACGGTTGGCGGCAGCGGCGGCATCAAGGCAGGCCTCGGTGCGTCGTTGGGCGGCAGTAGCGGCATCAACGCCGGTGCCGGCGCGACGGTTGGCGGTTCCAGCGGAATCGCGGCGGGCGCCGGCGCATCGGTCGGGGGCAGAAGCGGCATCAACGCCGGTGCCGGCGCGACGATCGGCGGTTCCGGTGGCATTGCTGCCGGCGCGGGGGTAGGTATCGGCAGCGGCGTTAGGGCTGGCGCGGGGGTCGGGATCGGCAGCGGCATCAATGTCGGCGCCGGTGTCGGGATCGGCGGTGGTACCAATCCGAGCAATCCGTCCAACCCGGGCAGCCCTTCCAATCCCAGCAACCCCAGCAATCCCAGCTTGCCTCAGGTCGTTGCCGACATGTCGGGCGACAAATTGGCCAGGATGAAGAAGCGCTGCGTTGACGTGCTCAGCAGCGGAGGCACTTACGACAGCGATCTGCGCCAATTGTGCCTGCTGATCGCCCGCCGCTAAGGCGAATACATCGGATGAATGTCGGACCAGGCCGAGAGGCCTTCGTCCACCAAAGCTCCAGCAGTCCAAAGCCCGCCATTGCGGCGGGCTTTTTTCCGAGCACGTGGCGTCAGCATGGCGGGGGCTCACACGAGCACGCGCTCAGTGTGTTTGACGGCCAGGATCCGGCGAAGCGGACGCTTCGTCTTCCAGGGAATCCCAGCCCGCGGCGGGGCTGCTTTGCATCAGCTGAGGGCACGCAAGCTCCGCCAGATCGGTTTCCGCGTAGCCGTCGAACTCGATGGCCGCCCCGTAGAGCTGGGCTGCTTGCATGACGAGCCATTCGATGTCTTCGCGCGCAACATTCTCGGCGAGGTTCTGCAGTCGCGCGGCTTCGGCGACAGCAGTCAGATTGATGGCAATCCCGGACCGCAATACAGCCCGAACTCGGGAACTGACGTCTTCGTGCAGGCGAACCGAAAATCCGTAGCGCATGGAAAACCTTCCCTTCAGGAGCGGTTTGTCCCTCATGTTCCACGATGCGCCCAGGATTCGCGATCGGCAAGCGAAATTCCTTAAAAACTCGTTTTATGTCAAATAGTTAGCATATTTTGTTGATTGCCTATCTGACGCTTGATCCGCTTCATCTGACTTCTGCATGACTCGCTGATCCGAAGGCCTTGACGCATTCTGCTCACGTACCTAATTCTACAGAAAATTAGGAACACACTAACTCAGCTGCATTTAGGCTGGTGTGACAGGAGGCCGAGATGTCCGAACTGGAACGCCCGGAACGATTGCAGATCATGCTGACCGTCGATGAACTGGCGGCGTTGGAGAACTGGCGCTTCGACAAGCACATGCCGAGCCGGTCGGCCGCGGTACGTGAGCTTTTGAGGCGAGGTCTCACAGCCGATGGTTTCCTGACGGCGGCGCATGGGACCAAGTCGCGCGATTTCGGCATTCTGCCGCATTCTGCAGATGGTGACCGCAGCGCGGCCGACGGACCGTCCCAGAAGGAATAGCGCCGAAGGAATAGCGCCGTTTCCGCCGCGGATCGCCCGCTCTGCGACCGTGCTTCGCGTCTCTCTTGCTTCGCGATGAGCTGTGAACGTCTGGTCTGCTGACGGCTGCGAAGTAGAAGAGATCCAAAGCTCTGTCTTGCCAGACGCTCCGTAATCAGGGAGTGCTTGATCGGCATAGTGCGGGCTCGGGAATATTGCCGATGACGCTGGAATTGACGGCCGGCGACCAGTCGATGCTGCATGGCGAGCAAGGCTCGGCAGCGGCTGCCGCCATGACGATCCTGGTTGCCTTTTCGAAGGCGGTCGGCGCGCGCAAGTTGCTGGACATTGCCGGTGCCCATATAGACGGCTGCCTCTATCACGGCCAGGCCAGCCTCGATTTCGTCGAAAGGCTGATCGAGGGCGGCGGCCGCGTTCGGGTGCCGACGACGCTGAATGTCGGTTCGTTCGACCTCATCCATTCCGGATTGGTGAAGATGCCGGTGTCGCAAGAAACGCCGGCGCGACGCCTGATGAAGGCGCATCTGGAACTCGGCTGCCAGGCGACCTTCACCTGCGCACCCTATCAGACCCGGTTCCGGCCAAGGTTCGGCGAGCAGATCGCCTGGGGTGAATCCAACGCCATCGTCTTTGCCAATTCGGTGATCGGCGCGCGGACCAACCGCTATGGCGATTTTATCGATTTGTGCTGCGCAATTACCGGGCGCGCGCCGGCATGGGGGCTGCATCTGAGTGAAAATCGACGAGGCCAGGTCCTGTTCGAGCTGACTGACGCTGCTTTCGAGCCAAGCGACGCTCTGTTTGTCGGCGTCGGGCTGATCATCGGGCAAAGGGCTGGCGACCGCATCCCTGTCATATCGGGCCTGCCGCAGCCGCGCGACGAGGACCAATTGAAGGCGCTGGGGGCGGCGGCGGCAACGACGGGTGCCGTGGCGCTGTTTCATGCCGTCGGCATCACGCCGGAGGCGAAGACGCCGGATGAGGCGTTGCACGGCCTGGCGCCGGAGGAAAAAATCCGGATCTCTCGCGCTGACATCCACCATGCGCTGGCCAGGCTGTCGAGCGTTCCCGACGGCGTGCAGCTCGCAGCCGTGTCGTTAGGCACGCCGCATTTCTCCCATGAAGAGTGGATGCGCCTGTTGCCGCTGCTGCGCGAAGTCGGTCCAGGCAAAGGTGTCCCGATCTATGTCAACACAGGGCGCGCGACGCTGACGCGGCTGCAGGACGAAGGCGCACTGGCCGGCATGGAAGCCTTCGGCCTTGTCCCGGTCACCGACACCTGCACCTATGTCACGTCGATCCTCGAGCGTCTCGATGGCGTGGTGATGACCAATTCGGGCAAATGGGCGCATTACGCACCTGGCAATATCGGTGTCTCGGTGGCCTTCGGTGACATGGAAGACTGCGTCCGCTCCGCTGCGGCCGGCCGCGTCGTGCGAGGCGCGCCATGAAGACGCCGGCCAGAACCGGTACATTCCACCTTTCCGGCTCGGCACAAGGCCCAGCGCTGGTGCTTTCGCAGGCGCTCAGCTTCTGGGGCGGGATCGACGTCGAAACGGGCGACATCATCGACCATTCGCATCCGGACCTGGGCGGCAATATCGCCCGCAAGATCCTGGTGATGCCGAGCGGGCGAGGGTCGTCGTCCTCGTCTTCGGTTCTGGCCGAAGCGATCCGCAGAGGCACGGCGCCGGCCGGCATTATCCTGGAGCGGCCGGACCCGATCCTTGCCGTCGGCGCCATCGTTGCCGAATTCCTCTACGAAATCAGCATGCCGCTGGTTGTCTGCGACGTGTCAGGCATTGTCTCCGGCGACCGGATCGCAATCGGTCTGGGCGAAGATGCGCAAGCGATGGTGAGCAAGCTCTAGCCGGCCATCAGTCCCGCCGCGCCCCGCCGCCAGTAGGCTGCCGCCAGTGTTTCGTTGCGGCCGAGCGCCAGCGTGCCGCGCCAGTGTTCGCGCACCGTCGTGGCGGCTGCCGCTTCGGCCGCAAACCAGCCGAATGCCGAACCGGTCGGCCATGCGACTGACCGGATGGCGCGCGCCAGCCTGTCGTCGAGCCCGGCTGGCACCCCATTTCTCGGCAGCCAGTGCACCTCTATTCCGGTTGCGTTGTCGACGACCTGCCGTTCGCCATCGTCGGCGATCTCTATGAAGGCCACGCCTTTGGTCTCGGCGGGCAGCGTCTCCAGCATGCGAGCCAGCGCCGGCAGGCCGGTTTCGTCGGCGCCCATGAGATACCAGGACGCCGGTCGCACCCGACGGCCGACCGGCCCCATCATGCCGATCTTCATGCCGGGCGCCGCCTGCATGGCCCAGCGGGCGCCGACGCTGTCGCCGGGGTGGATGAGGAAGTCGACCTCGATGATGCCCATTTCGACGTCGAGGGCCCGGATGGTGTAGACGCGCGCTGCCGGGCGCCTGTCGTCCGAGGGCCATGCCGGGAGGCCATTGCTGCCGAGCACGGGCCAGAGCGGATCGGGGACGTCCCTGGTCGGAAACAGCATGCGGATATGCATGCCGCCGAATTTCGCAAAACGAGAGAGATCCTCGCCGGCGAAGCGGATGCGGCGCATATGCCGCGTCAGGTCGCCGACTTGGGTGACGACCATCTCACGGAACTGCGCGAGGCGGGTTTCTTCGGCGAGATCGCCGGTCCAGACGATCTCGGGACTTTCTTCCTTGGCATATACCTCTACGGCGGTGGCCAGCAGGTCCTTGATGCGGGCCAGCCCATCGCGGTCGGCGGCGTTGGCCCGCATCACCAGCCGCTCCATGTCAAGGGACGCGTCGCCGAAGGCGAAGCGGAAGTCGAGCCGCTGCCCCTCCCGCGAGGCATCGGCATCGAAGCTCTGCAGCCTGTCGCTGATGCGGTCGATGTAATGCGGCAGGTTGCGCAGGTTCAAGCGCGCTTCGCAGGCCAGTCCGCTCACTGAAGCTTCCCTCATTCTCAACCTCCGATCCTGCCTGTGAGCGCCACCTTGAAGGTGCGGCCCTTGCCCTGTTCCGTCGCCGCCGTCGTCGACCAGGCGCTTTGCGGGTCGGTGTAGGCGGTGTTGAAGACGTTATCGACGCTGAAATCGAGCTTGGCGTAGTCGTTGATGCGCCAGTTGGCAAAGACGTTGACCAGGTCGAAGCCGTCATCGACCACGACCGGCGCGTCGGGATTGGTGCGGCTTGTCCGGGTGATCTTGCCGACGCTGAGATATTGCGCACCGACGGTGAGCTGGTCTTCCAGCATGCGGAAGCCGACGGTCGCCGAGAAGCGGTCGAGCGGCGTGTTGTTCAGCGTCTGGCCGGAATAGACGCCGCTGACGACCTTGGCGTCGATCAGGGCGCCGGCGAGGTTCGCGAACCCCCAGCCATAGTCGTAGACGGCTTCGGCCTCGATGCCCTTCAGCCGCGCGTCGCCGATGTTGATCGCCATCCGCGGCAAAACGGTGAGGTCGACGTCGATATAGTCTTCGACGGCGGTGTGGAAGACGTTGACCTTGGCACGAAACAGGTCGCCTGCGGCCAGCACATCGTCATATCTCAGATTGATCCCGGCTTCCCAGTTCTTCGCCGTTTCGGGCTGCAGAAGCAGGTTAGGCTGGTAGCTGTCGCCGCCGCCATGCGCGCCGCCGCCGCGATAGACGTCCTGCAGGCCTGGTGCCCGGTAGCCTTCCGAATAGGTGCCGTAGAGCTGGAAGCCATCCAACGGCGTCACGCCGACGGTGAGGCGAGGCGACCAGCGATCGCCCGAAATCGAGGCTTCCGCCGGCGGCACGGTCTTCGTTTTGCCGTCGAGCTGGTAGCCGTCATAGCGCATGGCGGCGATGAGCTGCAGCCAGTCGCTGTAGTCGCCCTGCCATTGCAGGAAGCCGCCATAACCCTGCTGCTCGCCCGAACCGAAATGCGCGGCCTCCGACGTGGCCTCCAGATAGTAGTAGTCGAGACCGTAGGTGAGGGTATGTGCCAACTCCCAGGCGTCGAAACGCGAGGAGTTCTTCAGGTTGAAGCCGGTCGTGGCGACGTCGTAATAGCGGAAGTTGCCGATCGCCGTTGCCGGCCAGACCTGCGTCTGCTCGGCGCGCGTGCGGTTGTGGTATGCGTTGACACTGAGGTCGATCAGTTCGTTGTCGTCCGGCCTCCACATATAAGCAGCCGTGTAGGTCTGGTTGGTCGTGTCGGTGTCGTAGCGGCTCAGTGTTGGCGAGGTCGAGCCGCTCGATCCGGTGATCTGGTCATTGTAGCGCTGCAGGATCGCGCCGAGCTTGAGCTCGTGGCCGTCGGCCGGCCGCAGGGTCGCCTTCATATAGCCGCTGGTGATGCTCTCGCCGGTCCATGGCACGGCGTCGCCATTGCCATCGGTGTAGCTGTCGCGGTCGCGATAAATGAGGTTGCCGATGATGTCGGCGTCGTCGCTGAAACGGTAGGCGCCGGTGGTGCTGGTGGTGAAGCCGTCGCCATTATCCTCATTGCCCAGCTTCTCGCTCAGCGCCCAGCGCTCCTCCTGCTTGAGGAAATCGCCGGCATCCCTGGTTTCGAAGGAGACAACGCCGCCGATGCCGCCCGAGCCATAGGCGTTCGAGACCGGGCCGCGAATGACGGTCGCTTCCTTGATTAGTTCCGGCTCGACATAGAACGAGCCCGAGCCGTGGCCGACGCGCCAGTAATCCTGGCGGGCGCCGTCGAGCGTCACCACCACGCGGCCATATTGTTCGAGGCCGCGAATGTTGATGGCGGTTGCCGGATCGTCGCCGTTCATCGAAGCGGCAACGCCGGGCGTGGTGCGGAACATGTCGGCGGCGGTGTCAGGCTGGATGCGTTCGAGCTCTTCCTGATCGACGGCGCTGATGGCGGCCATCGATTCGATAATCGCCGTCTTGATCATCGTCGCCGAGATGGTGATCAGGTCGAGCACGGTCGGCTCGTTCTGCCCAGTTCTAGCCTGCTGGGCGACCTTGACCGGCCGGTCGGCCTTGGCGGCGGCGCCGTTCTTCTCCGGCTTCTGCGCGGCGGCCAGCGGCGCGGCACACAGGCCGAGCGCGAAGGCGAGCGCGGTGCTCGCCATCAAGGTCTTGTTGCTTGTCTGTTTCATGCGTGCAGCCCCGGGAAAAGCAAAGATTGCTGGCGGCGGCCGTTGGCCCTGGCTGGCATGATGGAGAAGCCTCGACACACGGGCCGGGCAGGGATACTTATTAAAACATGATGATAATAGTCAATTTAATTTTGCAGGTCTGAGCCTGATCGAAGATTCTCGGTCGGACCCTTGATCTGGCCGCCAAAATCTCGCCCGAGCGATTATGAATTTGTGACGCACCCGTGCTTCTTCACCTGGTTCAGATCTCCGGGATGCTTTCCCTGAAGATCACTTGCAGCCGTGGCTGGTGCAGTTCGTAAGGCAAGCCCCTGACCGCATGGGTCAAGGTGTTGAGCGCCTCGCGGGCCTCTACGCGCGGGTTCTGGTCGATGACCGCGTCCAGCGTGCCGTCGAGCAGAAGCTCCTTGGTGCCTTCCGTCACCTCATGGCCGAGAAAGACCGTCGACAGCGCACGCCCGCGCTCCTTGAGGGCGCGGGCGATGCCGGTGTTGCCGGCGCCGACATTGTAGATGGCGGCCAGGTCCGGGTGCCGGTCGAGCAGGGCGGAGGCCTCCGAATAGGCTTTTTCCCGGTCGTCGAGCATTTCGCGCATCTCGACGATCTGCAGATTGGGCGATTCTTCCGTCAGTATGTGGCGGAAGCCCATCTCGCGCTCCTCGTGGCCGCGATAGGAGAGCGAACCTGCGAACAGCGCGACCTTGCCCGGACGCCCGGCACCCATGAAGCGGTTGAGCAGATAGCCGGCGAGCCGGCCGGCGGCGCGGTTGTCGATGCCGATATAGGCAACCCTCGGCACATGCAGGATGTCGGAAGCGATGGTGACGACCTTGACGCCGCTGGCCGAAAGCGAGCGGATCGCCTCGCGGACCGTCGGATGGTCGAGCGCGATCACACCGACGCCCTGCGTCTGCCCGTGCAGTTCCTGCAGCAGACGCGCAAGCCGGTCCGGATTGAAGCCTTCGATAGTAGCGACACGGACGTCGAGGTCGGGCCGCGCCTGCGCCTGCGCCTCGATCTGGCGGTGCAGCATCTTGATGAAGGAATTGGTGCCGGCGGGCAGGGCGAAATCCAGCCGTATGACCTCGCCAGTAACCGCGTTGAGCGAGCTCGGATTATTCGAATTTTCAGCGATATAGCCAAGCCGCTGTGCCGTTTCGAGCACGACCTCACGGGTGCGCGCCCTGACCCCGGCGCGGTTGTTGAGCACACGGTCGACCGTGGCGGCCGAAACGCCGGCCTCCCGGGCTATGTCTGTCAGGGTGGACCGCACTGTCGATCACCTCATTCCAAAACGCGCCAGGGGCGCATCGAGATCACGCATTTCATGGGTCCACCGTCGGAGAGCGGCTTCATCGCCGTCCGCGATTCTGATGGGAAATGATGTAACCGGCCTTGGCCGATGCGCAAGCCGTTGCGCTACACCAGAGTGCCCAAGCAGACCAAAGCGGGGAGGTGGGCAGCCGGGCTCCCTCAAATTCAAGCACCGGCTTCAGTATGAGAGCCTTTACAAACGCCATTCTTCCCCTCCCGTGAGATGTTATGATGTATTTTGATTATTTATGATGTTGACAGGCTTCGTATAGTGCCGTCAATATCCATCATAAGGGCCGTGGAGGAAACAAGGCCCTGAGGGAGGAGTTCCAATGTCGAATTTGATCCGCGTGTCGCGGCGCCGTTTGCTGGCGTCCGGTGGAAAGGCGGCAGTCCTTGTTGCCGCCGCAGGTATTGCACCGAAATTCATTCGCCCGAGCCGTGCCTATGCGGCCGATGCCCTGGCGCCCGGCATGATCGGTGGCCCGACGGGTTTCGACGGTTCGGAGCGCTATCAATATGGTGCCGATACGCCGGAGGGCCGCGCCATCGAGGCGGCCAAGGCGATGAAGGGCGCCGGCAAGGCGCCGGCCAAGATCGTACTTGGCCTGTCCGACGGCTCGATCGGCCAGTTGACCCAGCCGTTTCCGGCCGGCGCGCCGTCGATCAAGGATCTCTGGGAGAAGGAAACCGGCATTCCGTTGGAAATCGTCGGTGTGCCAAACGGCCAGGAATTCACCAAGACGATGCAGGACATCTCCACCAAGGGTGGGGCGTATGACATCTACGCGGTCGAATGGAACCGCCTTGGCGACCTCGCCGAAACCGGCGGCATCCTCAAGCTCGACGACTTCGTCGCGCAATACAAGCCGGAATGGGACGATCCCGAGCGCGGCTATGTCGACGGCGCCAAGGGCGTCTCGCTGCTCAATCAGTATCGCGGCTCGACCTATGGCGTGTCACTGGATGGCGACTTCCAGACCTGGGTCTACCGTACCGATCTGTTCGGCGACGCAAACGAGAAGAAGGCCTTCTCCGACAAATACGGTTATGAACTGGCGGCGCCGAAGACGTGGAAGCAGCATGACGAGATCGCGGCCTTCTTCCAGCGCCCGGACAAGGGCCTGTTCGGCTCGACCGATCTGCGCAACCAGGGCTGGGGCTACACCAACTGGTATCAGCGTTATGTCTCAATGGCTTCGCCCAATCAGTTCTTGTTCGACGACACCGGCAAGCCGCTGATCAATTCGGAGCAAGGTATCGCGGCGACCAGCGAGTACATCGCGTCGCTTTCGCACCATTCGCCGGATGCGATCTCCTGGGGCTGGCCGGAGCAGTACGGCAATTTCGCCAAGGGCGGCGCGGCCATGACCTGTGCCTTCTCCAATCTGCCGAAATTCCTCGACAATGCCGGCAACAAGGATTCAGCTGTCACCGGCAAGATCGGCTCGATGCTGCCGCCCGGCCGCGAAATCGACGGCAAGCTGGTCAGCCGGTCGGTGCTGTGGCTCAATCTGTCGGCGTCGGTGTCCTCGCAAGCCAAGAATCCGGAGGCCTGCTACCTGTTCCTGCAGTGGCTGGGCTCAAGCCGCATCTACGCCTGGATGACTGCCAATCCGGGCGGCTACTTCGATCCGTTCCGGCTATCGGATTTCTCGGATCCGCTGGTTCGCCAGACCTACCACGCCTACCACATGGACGTGGTGCGCGAGACGGTCGCCCGCACCGTGCCCACCATCAACTATCCCGGCGCCACCGCCTTCCACAACGCGCTGGACGAGAACCTCGTCGCCGCGCTGACCAAGGCCAAGACAGCCGAGCAGGCGATGGCCGACACCGAGGCCGAGTGGAAGAAGATTGCCCGCCGCACCGGCGAGGAGAAGCTTCTCGAAGCGATCAAGACCAACAAGGAGGCCTGGCCGACCGTCCTCGATCCGATCGCCTGATCCTTCCAAGGATCCTACCAAGAAGGGGAGGAGCGGTCGCTCTTCCCCTCGGCAACGAAGGACCCAGCAAAGCCGCAAGATGAAGCGTTCAGTTCCTTTCGAGATATTCCGCTATGCCGCGATCCTTGCGGCGATGGCGGTGACGCTGGTGCCGATCCTGTGGATGGTGTCGATGGCGTTCAAGCCGATCGCCGAATGGTCGGCGACCGGCGCCGACCTGACATGGTGGCCGAAGAACCCGACACTCAGCAATTTCCGCTTCGTCTTCGGTGAATCGACCAACAATCTGATCGTCGCCCTCGACCGCACAGCTTTGAAGCCGATCCTGTCGTCGCTGCTGTCGGCCACATTCGGTACGGCAATCGCCATGTCGGCGGGCACCGCGGCGGCCTACGGGCTGTCGCGCTTCGGCTCGGGCCAGAACCTGCCGCTGGCGCTGATCCAGCTTCGCCTGTTTCCGCCGATGGCGGTCATGACCCCGGTGATGATCATGTGGGCCTTCCTCAACTTCACCGACAGCTGGTGGGGGCTGTCGTTGATCTACGGCATCGTCACGCTGCCTTTCGCGTTCTGGCTGATGAAGACCTTCTTCGACGACATGCCGCGCGAGATCGAGGAGGCGGCACTGGTCGAGGGCTGTTCGCGGTGGCGCGTCTTCATCCGCATCACGCTGCCGATGATGCGCGCGCCGCTGGCCAGTGCCGCGCTGTTCGTCTTCATCCTCAACTGGTCGGACTATCTGATTGCGCTGCTTCTG
Source organism: Mesorhizobium sp. M0954 (assembly GCF_040319155.1). Lineage (NCBI taxonomy): Bacteria > Pseudomonadati > Pseudomonadota > Alphaproteobacteria > Hyphomicrobiales > Phyllobacteriaceae > Mesorhizobium > Mesorhizobium sp. M0954. Next base: position 37,091 of record NZ_JAMYNR010000036.1, read on the forward strand.
ACGACGCGCGAATGGGTGACGGTCCCTGTCTACATGGCCTCGCTGTCCTCCTCGATGACCGGCCAACTCTACGGCGCCAAGGCGGCGCTCGGCCTGATAGCCGCAGTGCCGCCTGTCATCATGGGCATCGCCATCCAGCGCCATCTGGTGCGCGGGCTGACCTTCGGGGCGCTCAAGCAATGAGCACGGTGACTGCGACGATTTCGGAGGGCGACATGCAAGCCTTCAAAGCGGCGTCGGTGCTGCCGGACGAGGGCGCAAAGCTCGGCTTCCGGCTGACGCTGCCGGCGCAGATCCTGGTGCTGTTCATCGCCGTCTTCCCGCTCCTGATGCAGCTCTACATCAGCCTGACCGACTGGTCGCCGCTGTCGGGCACCGGCTGGTGGAACGCCTGGTCGATGTGGAACAGTTTCGCCAACTACACCGACCTTGCCGCCGATGCGCGCTTCTGGAGTGCGCTGAAGCGCACGGCCATCGTCATGATCGTCTGCGTGCCGACGGAGTTCCTGCTCGGCTTGGCGCTCGCGACACTGTTTGCCGACGAGTTCCCCGGCAAGCGGATCTTCTACTCGATCCTCTTGATGCCGATGATGGTGGTGCCGGCGGTGGCCGGCTACATGTTCTTCATGCTGTTTCAGTCGGGCGGCCCGGTCAACGACATCCTGTCGGCGATCTCAGGCTTTCCCGTCACCATCGCCTGGCTGTCAGACCCGACGCTGGCGCTCATCGCCGTCATGGTCGCCGATATCTGGCAGTGGACGCCGCTGATGTTCCTGATCCTGCTTGCCGGCCTGGTCGGCGTGCCTGAGGACCAGATCAAGGCGGCGACGCTGCTCGGCGCCAACCCCTGGCAGCGCTTCGTCACCATCGTGCTGCCGAAGATGAAGACGATCATCATCATCGCGCTGGCGATCAGGGTGATCGAGAACTTCAAGATCTTCGACACGCTCTACATCATGACCGGCGGCGGTCCTGGCGTCGCTACCGAAACCATCTCCGTTTACATCTACAAGCTCACCACCCAGGACCTGATCTGGGGCTATGTGGCGGCAATCGCGCTGGCCATATTGATCGTGCTGTCCATCGCCGCGGTGTTTGCCATGAAACGCATGGCTCGGGTACGCGAGGTGGCGGCCTGATGAGCACCATCCATCTGCAGAACCTGGTCAAGAAATTTGGCGATTTCACCGCGCTGAAGACGATGGATCTGGCCATTGCCGATGGCGAGTTCATGGCGTTGCTGGGGCCGTCCGGCTGCGGCAAGTCGACGACGATGAACATGATCGCCGGCATGGAAGAGCCGACCAGCGGCAAGATCCTGTTCGGCGAGCGCGACATGGCCGGCGTGCCGATGGGGCGGCGCGGCGTCGGCTTCGTCTTCCAGAACTATGCGATCTTCACTCATATGAGCGTGCGGCAGAACCTCGCCTACGGGCCGAAAATGCGCGGCGCACCAAAGGCCGAGATCGGCCGCCGTGTCGGCGCCATTGCCGAGATGCTGCAACTGACGCCGCTGCTCGACCGCAAGGCGGACAGGCTGTCGGTCAACATATTGCAGCGGGTGGCGATCGGCCGTTCGGCGATCATGGAGCCGGCGATCTTCCTGCTCGACGAGCCGCTTTCCAATGTCGATGCCGCATTCCGGGCGGTGATGCGGACCGAACTGAAGCAGTTGCAGCGGCAGTTCCGGCAGACCATGGTCTACGTCACCCACGACCAGCTCGAAGCGATGACCATGGCCGACCGCATCGCGGTGATGGACCATGGCGTGCTGCAGCAAGTCGGCACGCCACTGGAAGTCTACAACGATCCGGCCAATGTCTTCGTCGCCCGCTTCATCGGCGCGCCGGGCATGAACCTGCTCAAGGGCTGGCCGGCGGAAAGCGACCGTGGCCTGGTCGTCGATCTCGGCCCGCTCGGCGTGACACCGCCGCTGCCGGTCGAGATCGCCGATGCGGCACGCCTGATGCGCGGCGAGGTGTTTTATGGCTTTCGACCGGAGCAGGTGACGCTGGCTGAAGACGGCCGTGGCCTGTCGATGCCGGTGAGTTTCGTCGAGCGGATCGGCGCGCGCACCATCATCCACCTTGGCGACGGCGAGACCGCGGTTAAGGCGGTGTTCGACAATGATGTCGGGCTGGCGATCGGGCAGACAGCCGTCGTCGCACCTGCGGTGGAGGCGGTGCGCGTCTTCGACGCCGTCACCGGCCTTGCCTTGAGAGCGGGCTGAGACCATGGCCGATATCGCCTTCCGCAATGTGACCAAACGCTACGGCAACACGCTCGCCGTCGACGACGCCTCGTTCACTGTCAACGACAATGAGTTCTTCTGCTTCTTCGGGCCGCCGCTGTCGGGCAAGTCGACGATACTCCGTCTGGTGCTCGGGCTGGAAACCCCGGACGCGGGCGAGATCCTGATCGGCGGAAAGCCGGTCAACACGGTGTCGCCGGCCGAGCGCAACGTCGCCATGGTGTTCCAGAATTTGGCGCTGTTTCCACATATGAGCGCGCGCGACAACATCCGCTTTCCGCTGGTCGAACGCCGGGTCGCCGAAGCCGAGATCGAAAAGCGCGTCGCCGACGTCGCGGCCAAGCTGCATATCGGCCATATCCTGCACAAGCCGCCGGCGCAGCTTTCCGGAGGTGAGCGGCAGCGCGTGGCGATTGCCCGCGCGCTGGTACGGGATCCCGCCGCCTATCTGATGGACGACCCGATTTCGGCGCTCGACGCCCGGCTGCGCGAGGAAACGCGGGTCGAGCTGAAGCGCATCCAGCGCGAGCTCGGCAAGACGCTGATCTATGTCACGCACGACCAGGAAGAAGCGATGTCGGTCGCCGACCGAATGGCCATTCTGGAGAACGGCAAGATCAGGCAGATCGGCGCGCCGGCCGAGATCTATGACCGGCCGGCCAGCACCTATGTGGCGCGGCTGCTCGGGTCGCCGATGATGAACATATTGAAGTCGGTGCACGGCGCGGAAGGCGTAGAGGCGGCGGAAGGCACAGTCCGCATCGCGGATGCCGGCGCCCCGGCCGATGCCGTGGAAATTGGACTCAGGCCGGAAGACATCAAGGTCAAGGCCTGGTCGGAGGGGGGCGCGGGCCGCCCGGCGCGAGTGTTCGAGGTCGAGCCGCTCGGCGGCTACACCGTTGTGACGCTCGCCGCCGGGCAGGCGCGTCTGCGGGCGCTGTTGCGCGGCCAGCCGGACATCAGGCCGGACGCGATGGTGGCGATATCCTGCGAGCCGGGCAGGGTGCATTATTTCGGACAGAGCGGGGGAGCGCTGGCACGATGACGGCGGCTGCAAGGAACGAGCTTCGGGAGGAACATATGGCAAGCCAAGAAATGGTGGGCAACGGCTTCGAGCCGGACGTTGAAGTCCGTACCAGGGAATACAGGATCGGCTGCGTCGGCGCCGGCATGATCATGGCCGAATGTCACCTTGCCGCCTATAAGGAAGCCGGTTTCCCCGTGGTGGCGATTGCCTCGCGGACCAAGGCCAGCGCCGAGAAGGTCGCCAAACGCTGGGATATCCCAACCGTCCACGACACGCCGGAACAGCTCATCGAGGACAAGAACGTCGAGATCATCGACCTTGCCTTTCCGCCCGACCAGCAGCCGGCGCTGATCCGCCATGCGCTGAAGCAAGCACATATCAAGGCGATCCTGGCGCAGAAGCCATTGGCGCTGTCCCTTGAAGAGGCCGTCAAACTCCGCGACGAGGCGGCCAAGGCCGACAAGATCCTCTCGGTCAACCAGAACATGCGTTACGACCAGTCGATGCGCGTCTTGAAGCAGATCATCGACAGCGGCGCGCTCGGCGACATCGTTTTCGCCCAGATCGACATGCATGCGATCCCGCACTGGCAGAGCTTCCTCGAGGACTATGACCGGCTGACGCTCGCCAATATGAGCGTCCACCATCTCGACGTATTGCGCTTCCTGTTCGGCGATCCCCTGGAGATCACCACCCTGACCCGCAAGGACCCGCGCACCCGCTTCGACCATTCGGACGGCATCACCGTGTCGACGATCAAGTTCCCGTCCGGCGTGCTCGCCGTATCGCTGGAGGATGTCTGGTCCGGGCCGCGCCAGGAGGGCTACAAGGACGACCAGCACATCAATTGGCGCGTCGACGGCACCAAGGGCGTCGCCAAGGGTACCATCGGCTGGCCGACTGGCGCTGCCTCGACGCTGACCTATGCCTCGACCGAGACCACCGGTGGTGAATGGGTGACACCCAGCTGGGACACGATGTGGTTCCCGCATGCTTTTATCGGCGTCATGGAGCAGCTCCAGCACGCGGTCAAGACGGGCGAGCCGCCGGCGCTGTCGGTCGCCGACAACGTCAAGACTATGGCGCTGGTCGAAGCCGGCTATCGTTCGATCGACAAGGGCCGGACAGTCAAACTTTCCGAAATATCAACTGACTGAATCACTTACAGGGAGGACTTCACACCATGATGCAGGCAGGTATTTTCACGGGTTATTTCCCGTATGGCCTCAAGGAGACCGCGCAGAAGATCCGTGCGCTCGATTTCAACACCGTGCAGCTCGACCTGCATTTCAGGGATATCGACCTTTCCGCCGGACAGATCACTAGGGACAAGGCCAAGACTGTCCGCGATACGTTCCGCGACCACAATCTGCCGATCTGCTGTGTATCGGGCTATACCAACATCATCCATCCGGACCTGGGCGAGCGCGAGCGGCGCGTCGGCTATTTGAAGGAGATCATCCGCAACGCACGCCATTTCGGCACCCCTTACGTGATCTCGGAAACCGGTACCTACAACACCGAGTCCGACTGGGTGCATCACCCGAAGAACAAGACCGAGGAAGGTTTTGAGGAATGCCGCAAGGTCATCGCCGACCTTGCCCAGACCGCCTATGACCACGGCGCGGTCTTCCTGCTCGAAACCTATGTCAACAATGTCGTCGGCTCGGTCGAGGAGACGGTGAGGATGTTCGCGCAGGTCGACCACCCAGGCCTCGGCCTGCTGATGGACCCGACCAACTATTTCGAAACGCACAACATCGACAGGATGGACCAGATCCTGAACCAGGTGTTCGACACGTTGACCGACAAGATCAAGATAGCCCACGCCAAGGACGTCAAGCGTTCCGGCGGCGACAAGTCGGAAAAGCACGCAGATATCGGCGACGACGACGCGCTGGAGAGCCACACTTTCCGCGGCGTCGGCGAGATCGAGCTGCCGGCCCCCGGTCTCGGTTCGCTGAACTACGACCTCTATCTCAAGCGGCTGGCCGAAAAGCACCCGAACATCCCGGTCATCATCGAACATCTTTCGGAAGACGACGTGCCGCGCGCCAAGAAATTCCTCGACGGGAAATTCCGCGCCAACGGACTGTGATGGCGCGGTTCGGCTACGAAACAAGGGAGGAAGAGAAATGTTGAAATTCGCGTTGAAAATCGCTGCCGCGGCGACCGTTCTCGCCGGTGTGGCGCTGGGTACGCCGGCGCTGGCGCAGGACGCCCAGAAGACGTTCTACCTGCTGTCGCATGGCGGCCCGTCGGATGCCTTCTGGATCGACTGGAATGCCGGCGCGACCAAGGCCTGCGACCAGCTCAAGGTGACCTGCAAGATCTCGTTCAGCGGCGGCGACATGGCGGCGCAGAAGGAGGCCTTCAACTCGGCCCTTGCCGCCAAACCGGACGGCATCGCCACCACCTCGGCGCAGCCCGGCCTGTGGACCGAGGAGGTCAAGGCAGCCAAGGCGGCCGGCATCCCGATCGTGTTCTTCAATACCGACGATCCGGCAACCGGCCGGCAGGCCTATATCGGCGCCGACCTTAAGGAAGCCGGTGTCATCTGGGCGAAATATCTGGTCGACCACAAGATGGTGAAGCAGGGCGACAAAGTGTTCCTGCCGGTCGAAGTGCCGGGCGCCAGCTACCAGCAGCTCGAGACCGAAGGCATCGCCAGCGTCTTCGATCCGCTCGGCATCAAATATGATGTGGTCGATTGCGGCACCGATCCGGCCGGCATCATCGCCAAGATGACCGACTACATAGTCGCCAACAACCCGCCGGCGATCATCGCGCTCGGCGATTCCGTCGCGGCCAGCGTCAAGCGGGTGTTCGACGGCGCCGGCGTGCCGGCCGGCAAAATCCCGGTCGTCGGCTGGGGCAATTCGAAGGAAACGGCCGAGTCAGTGAAGTCTGGGTTCATCAACGCGGCTGCCTGGCAGTTCCCGTCAGCGCAGGGCTTCATGCCGGTGGCGCTGCTCGGGTTGGCCGCCGCTGGCGAACCGATCGGCTACGACATCCACACGTTCAGTCTCTACGACGCCTCGAGCGTCGAACCGATCCTGAAACTCTACAACAAGTGATTGGAACTGACGCTCGCCGCGCAGGCGGCGGGCGTCACCCTGAGATATGGTCGAAACAGTCATGACAATTGCCGCAGAAGAGGAAATGCCGCGTGCCAAACGCAGGTCGAGCCTGATGCGCTCGCCGCAGTTCTCTTCGCTCGTCATCCTGATTGTCCTGCTGGCGGTGTTCGCGATCGCCGACGCCAATTTCCTGTCGCCGGTCAACATCTCCAACATGATGGCGTTCCTGCCCGAGCTCGGCATCATCGCCCTCGGCATGACGCTGCTTCTGACGGCGGGCGAGTTCGACCTTTCGGTCGGTGCCGTGTTCGGGCTGGCGCCGGTCGTGGTCATGCTGCTGGTGCAGAACGGCGGCTTTGATATTGGTGTCGCGCTGCTGGCCGGCCTGCTGATCTGCATAGCGATCGGTGCGATCAACGGGCTGATCGTCACCAAGATCGGCATCTCCTCCTTCCTGGTGACGCTGTCGATGCTACTGGTGGTACGCGGGGCAGCGCTTTACATCACCCAAGGCTTTCCGCTGAAATCCTGGAACCAGCCAGGCTTCTTCGTGACGCTGCTGGCCGGCAGCTTCAATATCGGAACGTTCCGTTTCTATACCTCGCTGTGGTGGTTCATCGGCCTGTCGCTACTGGCGATCTATGTGCTGCACTACGCCAAGCTCGGCAACTGGATCAGCGCTATCGGCTCGAACCGTAACGCTGCCGTGGCGCGTGGTGTGCCGGCCGATGCGGTCAAGATCTGGCTGTTCATCCTGACCTCGGTGCTTGCCGGTCTCGCCGGCATGATCAGCGCCTTCCGCATCTCTGCCGCCTCGCCGGTGGCCGGCACCGGCTACGAGCTCGAAGTGATCGCCATGGTGGTGGTTGGCGGCACCGCGCTGACCGGTGGACGCGGCACCATTTTAGGCACCATCGTCGGCGCGCTGATGCTGCGCAGCATCCGCAACGGCATCGTGCTGATCGGCGTGCCTGGGCTCGCCTACAACATCTTCGTCGGCGTCATCATCCTTGCCATGCTCATCCTGCACGCTTTGCTGCAGAAGAACGCCGCCAGGAGCTGACCATGGAAGTGCTTCGGCTGCAGAATTTGCAAAAATCCTTCGGCAGCGTCCGCGCCCTGAAGAACGCGTCCTTCGCGCTCAACGAGGGCGAAGTGGTGGCCTTGCTCGGCGACAACGGCGCCGGGAAATCGACGCTGATCAAGGCGATCTCGGGCGTGTTTCCGGTCGATCGCGGCGAGATCTATGTGCGCGGCCAGAAGGTCTCCATCCGCTCGACGCGCGACGCGATGGATCTCGGCATCGAGACCATCCACCAGGACACCTCGCTGGCGCCCGACCTCAGCATCGCGCGCAATCTTTTCCTCGGCCGCGAGCCGGTCAATCTCAAATGGCTCGGCGTGTTCGCGCCGCTCGATCTCGCTCGATTGCGCGATGCTGCGTCGGCTCTATTGAAGCGCGTCGGCATCTCGAAAAAACTCGACGCCGATGCGCTGGTCAGCACATTGTCGGGCGGCGAGCGCCAATCGATCGCCATTTCGCGTGCCATGCAATTTGCCGCCAAGGTCATCATCCTCGACGAGCCGACCAACAATCTCGGCGTCGAGGAAACGCACGGCGTGCTGCGCTTCGTCAAGGAAGTGCGCGACGCCGGTCACTCGGTGCTTTTGATCACCCACAACATCCATCACGTCTTCCAGGTCGCCGATCGCATCATCGTCATGCGCCGCGGCGAGATCGTCGCCGAGCAGACGGTCGCCGATACCGATCTGCTGACCGTGGAAAGCATCATCACCGGTGCCGACATATCGGCCCTGCTCAAGGAGACGAGAGCGAAGTGAAGGACCGGAGCAAAGTGAAAGAACTGGCCGTCACATGGTAGAGCTTTACGGCAAGACGCTGTCGCGCCGGCAGGTCTCGGAACGCTCGGGCATGCTGTCGCAGTTCGCCGGCGTGCGGCTGATGACGCTTGGCGACGGCGTCGAGCGCGGCATCCGCATGCTCGAATTCCGCACCGGCTCCGGCCTGCGCTTCACCGCGCTGGTCGACCGGGCGCTCGATATCGCCGATTGCGACTTCAGGGGCCAGGCGATCGGCTGGCACTCGCCGAGCGGTTTTCGCCATCCCGGCCTGCACGAATATGAAGGCGAGGAGGGATTGGCGTGGGCGCGGTCGTTTTCCGGCCTTCTGCTGACCTGCGGCCTCGACCATATATTGTTCATGAACGAGGTACCCGCCGACACCTACAACTACCCGCCGAAGAAGACGGTACGCCATTCGCTGCACGGCCGTGTCAGCACCATTCCAGCGCGGCTGACCGGCTATGGCGAGACCTGGGACGGCGACCGCTGCGTGTTGTGGGCCGAAGGCATCGTCCAGCAATCGACTGTATTCGGCGAGGATCTGCACCTGCTGCGGCGGATCGAGGCCGATGTCGGCGGCAACGAGATCCGGCTTTCGGACCGTGTCGTCAATCACGGTTTCAACCGTACGCCGCATATGTATTTCTACCACATCAATGTCAGTCATCCGGTGCTCGACGAGGGATCGCGCTACCTGGCGCCGATCCGCGACGTCGTCTGGGCCGGGCATGCCGGCGAGCGCTATGAAGCGCAGAAGGTCGGCTACCGCACGGTGCCGGCGCCGCAACCGGGATTCAAGGAACAGGTCTGGCAGCATGAACTCGGCGCCGACAGCACCGGCGAAGTCCCGGTGGCGGTGGTCAACGACAGGCTCGGCCTTGGCTTCGAGGTGGTCACGCGCAAGGACCAGTTGCCTTGCGCCTATGAATGGCAGAATTTCCAGGCCGGGCAGTACGCGCTGGGCATCGAGCCGTCGACGCATCATGTGCTGGGCAATCTGGCGGCGCGCGAACGCGGCGAGATGATCTGGCTGGAGCATGGCGAGAGCCGCTCCTACGATGCGGCGTTCCGGGTCCTCGACGGCGCCGGCGAGATCGCCGCCGCCGAAAGCCGGATCGCTGCAATCGCCAGGCAGCCGCAGCAGGATTATCCGCAGCCGTCGGGCCGTTTTCCTGTTCTTGGAGGCAGGTCGTGATAATGGCGAAGACGATACGGGACACCAGTTGGGAGGCTGGTTCCGGCCGGAGCGGGGAGGGTTCGCGGCCGATCGGGAATTGGAGGTCACAATGGCTGGCACGGTAAAGCGCGATTACAGCCTGGTCGGCGAAAGCACGCGCAGGGCGATCGAGACGGGACTGGCCTCGGCGGAGTGGTACCACACGGATGTCCCCCGCAAGGCGATCAAGGAGTTGATGCAGCGCTCAGACGGTCCGGCGATCCGCGACACGATCATCTGGATCGTCGCCATCCTCGGCTCCGCCGCCGGCGCCATCTATTTCTGGGGTACCTGGTGGTGCGTGCCGTTCTTCTTCGTCTACGGCGTGCTCTACGGCTCGTCCAGCGACTCGCGCTGGCACGAATGCGGCCATGGCACTGCCTTCCGCACGCGCTGGATGAACGATGTCGTCTACCAGATCGCCAGCTTCATGCTGATGCGCAACCCGGTGACCTGGCGCTGGAGCCATGCCCGTCACCACACCGATACCATCATCGTCGGCCGCGACGCCGAGATCGCCGTGATGCGCCCGCCGGACCTTTTGCGTGCGGCGCTGGCTTTCACCGGCATCCTCGATTTTCGCTATTCGCTTCCGGCACTGGTACGCCAGGCGTTCGGCAAGCTGACGCCCGACGAGAAAAGCTACGTTCCCGAGATGGAACAGCACAAGGCCGTCATCGCGGCGCGCTGGCATATTGCCATCTACATCGCCACAATAGCACTCGCCCTTTTCATGCAGTCGTGGGTGCCGGTGGTGCTCATCGGCGTGCCGCGCCTTTACGGCACCTGGCACATGGTGATGACCGGCCTGCTGCAGCACATCGGTCTGGCCGACAACGTCGTCGATCACCGGCTCAACACCCGTACCGTGTACATGAACCCGATCAGCCGGTTCATCTACTGGAACATGAACTACCACGTCGAGCACCACATGTTTCCGATGGTGCCCTATCACGCGCTGCCCAGGCTGCATGAATTGATCAAGCACGATCTGCCGGAGCCGAACCCGTCGATATGGCATGCCTATCGCGAGGTCTGGCCTGTCCTGCTCAGGCAGCTCAAATACGAGGATTATTTCCTCAAGCGCGAACTGCCGCCAACCGCACGGCCCTATCGTGGCGAATTCCACGAGGTGAACATGTCGGCAGCGGCTGAGTAGGTACTGCGCACAAGCGCAACGCAGAAATTTCAGGAGAGATAGAGATGGCCGATTGGGTCGAAGCGTGCGCCGTGGACGATGTCGAAGAGGAAGATGTCATCCGCTTCGACCATGGCGGCCGCACCTTCGCGATCTACCGTTCGCCGGACGATGAATTCTTCGCCACCGATGGGTTTTGTACGCATGAGAAGGCGCATCTGGCCGATGGGCTTGTGATGGACGACATCATCGAATGCCCCAAGCACAATGGCCGCTTCAATTATAAGACCGGGCAGGCGAAGGGCGCTCCCGTTTGCGTCAATCTCGCGACCTATCCAGTCAAGGTCGAAGCTGGCAAGGTGATGATCCAGATCGCCTGACCGGCCTTCTGTCACGTAGCAAAGGGGACCAAAATCCATGAGCCGGAAAAGACCGACCGTCGCAGACCTGCGTGCCATGAAGGGCAAGCGGCAGCTGACGATGCTGCGCGTGCTGACGATGGACGAGGCCGAGGCCGCCGAACGCGCCGGCGTCGATATCGTCTCGGTGCCGCCGGAGCTGGTACTCAATCCGCAATACCGCGATGCGGCACCCAGCCTGTTCACCATGCCGGGCGAGAATTTCTTCGAAATCGGCACCGCCGATGATTTCGTCCGCTGGGCGTTCCGGCTCTACAAGGCCAGCGCCGATGCGGTCTATTGCAGCGCCGGGTACGCCACCATCAAGCGGATGGCCGACGATGCCATTCCGGTGATCGGCCATGTCGGCCTCATCCCGTCACGCGCCACCTGGACGGGCGGCTTCAAGGCTGTCGGCAAGACCGCCGATACCGCCATGCAGGTGTTCGAGGCGGTGAAGCAACTGGAGGCCGCCGGCGCGATCGGCGCCGAGATCGAGGTGGTGCCGGTCGAGGTGGCCAAGGCGATTTCGGAACGCACGTCGCTGATCATGCTGTCGATGGGAGCGGGCACCGGCTGTGACGCGCAGTATCTGTTCGCCGACGACATCCTCGGCCAGAACCGTGGCCACATGCCGCGCCATTCCAAGGTCTATCGCAATTTCGCCGCCGAATACGATCGCCTGCAGGCCGAACGAATCGCTGCCTTCTCCGAATATGTCGCCGATGTGAACAGCCTGGCCTATCCCGAAGACAGGCACGTCGTGCACATGGACCCGGACCAGCTCAGCCTGTTCCTGGAGAAGATCGAAGCCGCATGAGACGCCCCGGCAGCGGCACGAAGCGTCATCGCGGATCGTAAAAGGCCGGTTCGGCGCCAGCGCCGGGTCATCGCATGGCCGGCTGCGATGCCACACGAAAGTTTGTTGGACCAGGTCTGGACGGCACCGGCCAGATACTGTTGAAACCGGTGGGTCATCGGTTTGCCGGATAATTGTGCGGTTGCCGATGGAGCGGGTGAAAATTCCCCTTCGGACAGTTCTGTGCATGACCGCCATTCCCGAAAACAAAGCCTTGCCCGAAACCGCGCCGGCGGCGCGGCAAGCTCGGCGGGTGGCGCTGATCGTCGCCGTCGCCTTTTTCATGCAGCTTCTGGATTCGACCATCATCTCGACCTCGCTGCCGCAGATGGGAGAATCCTTCGGCGTGCCGGCGGTGGCGATGAGCATCGGCATCACCGTTTATATGCTGACCATGGCGGTGTTCGTGCCGCTGTCCGGCTGGCTTGCCGACCGTTTTGGCGCGCGCAACATCTTCCTCGTGGCGATCGCCCTGTTCACGCTGGCCTCGCTCGTTTGCGGCATCTCACAGAACTTGGCCGAGTTCGTCGCCGCACGCGCGGTTCAGGGCCTGGGCAGCGCGCTGATGACGCCGGTCGGCCGCATCCTGGTATTGCGCAACGCGCCGAAATCCGAGCTTCTCAACGCCACGGCGCTGATCACCTGGCCGGCGCTGTTTGCGCCGGTGGTCGGGCCGGTGCTTGGCGGCTTCATCACCACTTATCTCTCCTGGCACTGGAATTTCTTCATCAACATCCCGCTTGGCGTTGCCGGTTTGGCACTGGTCGCCCGCTTCATTCCCGGCGACCGCGAAGCCGGAGCCAAGCCGCTCGACTGGCCGGGCTTCCTGCTGACCTCGGTGGGGCTCGCCGCGATGCTCTATGGCCTCGAGCGCATCGCGCATCCGGAAGAGGGTGTGTTGCCGACCGTGGCACTGCTCGGCACGGGCATTTTGGTCGGCTGGCTGGCGGTGCGGCATCTGCAACGCGCCAACCATCCGCTGCTCGACCTCACAGCTTTCAAGGTGCAGACCTTTGCCATCTCGACGCTTTCGGCCGGCACGATCTTCCGCATCGCCATCAACGCCACTCCATTCCTGCTGCCGCTTTTGTTCCAGGTCGGCTTCGGCCTGAGCCCGGTCGATGCGGGCATGATGATCCTGGCCTATTTCCTCGGCAATCTCGGCATGAAGGCGGTGACGACGCCGATGCTGAGGCGCTTCGGCTTCCGTTCGGTGCTGATCGTCAACGGGGTGATCGCCTCTTTATCGATCATGGCCTGCGCGGCGCTTTCGCCGCAGACGCCGCAAGCGTTGGTGGTGGTGCTGATGCTGATCGCCGGCCTTTCGCGCTCGATGCAGTTCACCGCGCTCAACACACTGGCCTTCGCCGATGTGGCCTCACCGCAGCGCAGCTCGGCGGCGACGTTGTCCAGCATGCTGCAGCAGATGGCGATGCTGTTCGGCGTAGCGGTCGCCGCGGCACTGCTCAACCTGTCGCAGATCGCCAGGGGCGCTGCGGCGCTCGATCTCGTCGACTTCCGACTTGCCTTCGTGGCGATCGGCGCAATCGGGCTCGTCGCCTCGTGTCGCTTCCTGGCATTGCCGAAGGCTGCCGGCGCCGAGGTCTCGGGCCATGTTTTGCGGATTTGACGCAGGAATCCAGCGGCAATCGCGGACATAAATTATGCCTGCTTCGCTCGTTCCGGAGCAAACCTTTGCCGGCGCTTCGATCGGCGCGATCAATTGCAAAACAGCTTGAGTTCCCGGCATTGCGCCAGCCTCGCCAATCGGTGCATCCAAGCGCGGAATTTCCTCGCAAGCCGGCCTGCAATGCGCGGATTCATTTGACGAATTGGTCTTGAGCCGATTAGCTTTCGTTCCGATGGCCGCAGAGGGAGCAGGGCGTAGCCATCGCGGGTGAAAGCGGGCAATGAACGCGACCGGCTGGCTAAACTGGAGAAGCCTGAACCAAGAGGGCATTGTCTTTGCCATCGCGGTTGTGCTGTTCATTGCCGCCGCCATCGGACTGCCCGGGTTTATCAATTCGAACAATCTCGTTGCCATCGTGCGCTCGGTCTCGGTGCTGGGCATATTGGCGCTCGGCATGGCGGTCGTTATCATCGGCAGGGGCATCGATCTCTCGGCGGTGGCGATCATGGCGATGTCGGTCGCGTGGTATCTGCAACTGCTGAATTCGGGGATGCCCGACGGGCTGGCCTTCGCCTATGTGCTCGCCGGCGTTCTCGCCATCGGGCTGTTGAACGGAATCCTGGTCGCCTACGCCGAGGTCCCGGCGATCTTCGTGACGCTGGCGACCGCGTCCTTCGTCTTCGGCTATGTGCGTTCACAATTGATCACGCAGGACGCCGTGCCGGTGCCGCCCGGCCATTGGGTCGAGCTTCTGGGCGGGCTGCGTTTCCTCGACATCCCGGTCGAGGTGTTTGTCTTCGCCGGGCTGGCTTTCGCCTTCTTCCTGTTCCTGCGCTACACCAAATGGGGCCGCTACGTCTATTTCGCCGGCGACAACCCGGTCGCGGCGCGCAATATCGGCATTCCAGTGCGCCCGATGCTGGTGCTGCGCTACGTGCTGTCGGCCCTGGTCTCGCTGGTTGCCGGCCTGCTCACTGCGGCCAGCCTGCATTCGATCAACACCCGCATCGTCAATTCCACGCTGCTCTACGACATCGTGCTGGTTGCGGTGATCGGCGGCATCGGTCTGTCTGGCGGGCGGGGCGGGGTGCGCAACGTGCTGGTGGGTGCCGCGCTGATCGGCATCCTGCTCAACGCCATGACCATCATCGACATTCCGCTGCTCTATCAGAACCTGATCAAGGCCGCGATCCTGCTGGCGGCGATCATCGTCGACGGGTTCATCAATCCGCGCGACGAGCAGACCGCGCAGCAAGGCGACATTTAAACTGACGCGAACGGTTGGGGCCGGCCGCGAACGACATACCAAACCAGAGGATGTGACATGAAAATCATCAGGACATTTATGGCTGCCGCGGCAGCGCTTGCCGTCTCCGCCTTCGTGGCGCCGGGCTTCGCTGCAGAAGATCCGGGTCCGGCCGCCTATTCGCAAGCGCTCAAGGGCAAGCGTGTGATGCTGGTGCCGATGGCGATGGGCTTCGACCTGGCACAGGGCTGGGCGCATTACCTGAAGACGGAGGTCGAGGCCTGGGGTGGCGTGTTCGAGACGCGTGACCCGAACTGGGTGGTCGATGCCGGCGCGCAGGCGATAACCGACGCAATCTCGTCGGACGCCAGGCCGGACGTGCTGATCATCCATTCGCCGGACCTCAATTCCTATGCCAAGCTGATGAAGAAGGCGCAGGCGGCCGGCACCTATGTGCTTTTGGTCGACAATCCGGCGAACTTCCCGGCCGATGCCTTTGTCGGCAGCGACTGGGATCGCCTCGGCCAGCTGGAAGCCGAAGCGGCGATCAAGGGTTGTGGGCCGAACTCCTCCAAGAAGATCGGGCTGGTGCAGGGCGACCAGGCCAACTCATCGAGCCTCTACCAGTATGCCGGCATCATGAAGGTGCTGGACAAGAACCCCGACTTCAAGGTCGTGGCCAAGCCGGACTCCAACTGGGATGCGACGACCTCGCGCAACGTGACGACGACGATGCTGCAGCAGAACCCCGACATCTGCGCCATCATCGATTTCTGGGACGGCGACGCGACCGGCGCATCGGCTGCGATCCGCGATGCCAAGCTCGAGGGCAAAGTCTTTCTGGTCACCACCGGCGGTGGCGAAAAGACCGCCGACTGCGACAAGCTGCAGGACGGCACTTATGGCGCGGTGGTGATGACCGATCTTGCCCGCCAGTCGGGCGACATGAACGCCGTCATAAAATTCCTGTTGCAGAGCGGCCAGCCGGCCGGCACCTCGCACACCTACATCTACACGCTGGAGAAGGCGACGACCAAGGCCGACCTCAAGCCGGACAGCTGCTGGGACTTGAAAGCACTGCAAGCCCAAGCTGCGGCCAAGTAGGCCGGCTTTCCTGAGCTTGGCGCTGCCCCTCATCCGCCTGCCGGCACCTTCTCCCCGTATAGTGACGGGGAGAAGGGATACGCTCCAACGCTGGCGACCCCCTCTCCCCGTCTCTACACGGGGAGAGGGTAAGGGCGAGGGGCAGCGCAAACCTGAGGCGATTGTTCTGCCCGGCCCCTTTTTCCCTTTCCTCTCGAATAGCAGCATCCGATGTCTTTTCGCGAACGCCTCCAGTCCTGGCGCTACAATCTCGTGCCCGACCATCTCGTCGGCGAGATATTGAGCAAACGCTGGACCGACAACGCCATTCCGTTCCTGGCGCTGGTGGCGACGCTCGGCGTGTTCGGTTCGATCATTCCCGGCTTCTTCAAGCCGATGTCGCTGCAGGAATCGACCCGCCAGCTCGGCGAGTTCTCGCTGGTCGTCACCGGCATGACGGTGGTCATGCTTGGCGGCGGCATCGACCTTTCGGTCGGCTCGATCTTCGCGCTGTCCTGCTTTTCCGCCGTCTTCGTCTTCTTCATCCTCGAACAATCGGTGTGGCTGGCGCTGGCCGCCTCGATCGCCACCGGCCTGCTGTTCGGCGCGATCAACGGTTACCTGATCGGCTATTTCAGGCTGCGCGCTTTCCTGACGACACTGGTCACCTTCATCTTCGGGCGGGCGCTGTTCGACATACTGGTCACCACCTATGCGGCCGACGTCCAGCTTTCCGATGCCACATCGGATGTGCTGGACTTCATCGGCGACGATACCTTCTGGGGCCTGTCGGTCGCGGTGTGGGCGGCGATTATCCTGGCGATTATTACGCATGTCGCGCTGACGCGCTCGCGGCCCGGCTGGCATGTGCAGGCGGTGGGCGGGTCGCGGCGATCGGCTCACAATGCCGGTATCCGCGTACGCCGCACCGTGTTCATGACCTATGTGTTCTCCGGCTTCTGCGCCTCGCTCGGCGGCTTCCTCATCGCCTGCCGGCTGAGCGGGGCAGGGCCGGGCACAGGCCTCAACCTCGAGGTCATGGCACTGACAGCGGCGGTCGTCGGCGGCGTCAGCCTGGGCGGCGGCCGCGGTTCGGTGATCAAGGGGCTGATGGGCGCGATCATCGTGCTGACGATGACCAACGGCCTGATCCGGCTGGGCTATGGCACCGGCACTAACCAGATGGTGCTGGGCATCATGCTGGCCGTCGCCGTCACCATCGACATTCGCTGGCTGAAGAACCGCCACAAGGTGCTGGACGAGGTCTATGTCGCACCGGTCTATCTGAAAATGGGCGCAACGCAGTCGGCCACACCGGGTTCCGGCACGCCTTACGAGCTCGACAACCGATTGTCGGAGGCCGACCATATCGGGCTCGGCGAGCTGGAAGGGCCGGAAGACGTCATCCTCGACCGCGACGACAATCTCTATTGCGGCACCAGGCATGGCGAGATCGTCCGCTTCTTCGCGCCGGACTACAAACGTTCGGAGGTCTTTGCGCATATTGGCGGCTTTCCGCTCGGCCTGGCCTTCGACAAGACAGGCAATCTGATCAGCTGTGTCGGCGCGATGGGCCTCTATTCGGTCTCGCCGCAGCGCGAGGTGAAGCGGCTTTCGGCGGAAACGTCGCGCTCCTGGACCTCGATCGTCGACGATGCGCGGTTGCGCGACCCCAATGATTGCGACATCGCGCCGGACGGCCGCATCTACTTCACCGATTCCACCAAGCGCTATGACGCGCACGACTGGGCGCTGGATTCGATCGAGAACCGCGCCACCGGGCGGCTGCTCGTCTGTGATCCGACGGACGGTTCGACCAAGACATTGCTCGACGGCTACCGTTACACCAACGGCGTCTGCATGGCGCATGACGGCAAGTCGCTGTTCTTCGCCGAGAGCTGGGCCTGCCGCGTGCACCGCTACTGGCTGGAAGGGCCGAAGGCGGGCGTTGCCGAATGCGTCATCCGCGACATGCCTGGCTACCCCGACAACATCAACCGAGCGTCAGACGGCAATTACTGGATGGCCTGGCTCGGCATGCGCACGCCGAGCTTCGACCTGTCGCTGCGCCATCCCGACATGCGCAAGCGCATGACGCGCCGGCTGCCGCAGGACGAATGGCTTTTTCCCAACATCAACACCGGTGGCGTGGTGAAATTCAACGAGAACGGCGGCATCGTCGAGGCGATGGGCGACCTGTCGGGCGCCGCGCATCCGATGGTGACTTCGATGCGCGAGCATAAGGGTTTTCTGTTCGTCGGCGGCATCCTCAACAACCGGATCGGCCGCTACAGGATTGCCGGCGCCGACCCGAACTGGACCAGCCCCGCTTCCTACTGGGGTGCCAAGCCATGATGCTGGACCCGATCCTCGACATCTTCCGCGGCAAGGCAGTGACCATCCCGCCGCTTGATGGCGCCTTCAGGCCGAACACGCTGCTGGACGATGTTGCGGCCTTCGCCGAACTGCCCGAGCCCGACAATCTGCTGGTCGCCGACGGCCGGCTGCTGGCGTCCAGCGGCAATGCCCTCTACGCGCTCGCCGCCGGTGGCGCGCCTGTTCTGGTCGAGACATTTCCGGCCGTGGCCACAGCGCTCGCGCGCTCGCCCGCCGGCGAACTGACGGTCGGGCTCGAAAGCGGCAGGCTGCTGATTGCAGGCAAGGAGGCCGCCCTGCCGGCCGAGATCCGCTGCATAACAGCACTCGCCTACGCAGAAGATGGCACGCTTTGGCTGGCCAATGGCTCGGCCGAACACGCGCCGTCGGAATGGGCCGCCGATCTGATGAAGAAGGGTGCGTCGGGTTCGCTGTGGAAGCGCGATCCGGCAGGCAGCGAATTCCGCAAGCTCGCCGGTGGCATCGCCTTTCCCTATGGGCTGCATCCAACCGGCAAGGACGTGTTGGTCGGCGAGAGTTGGCGGCACCAACTCGTCCGCTTCGACGGCGCGACAGGCAGCCGCTCGACGGTGCTGGCGCATCTGCCCGGCTATCCCGCGCGGCTATCGCCCGCCGCCGATGGCGGTGCCTGGCTGGCGCTGTTTGCGCCCCGGAACCGTCTTATCGAATTCGTGCTGCAGGAAACGCACTATCGGAACGACATGCTGGCGCAAGTGTCGCCGCAACACTGGATCGCGCCGGCACTCGCCTCCAACCGCAGCTTCCTCGAGCCGCTGCAATGCGGCGGCATCCGCACCATGGGCATCCACAAGCCGTGGTCGCCGAGCCGCTCCTACGGGCTGGTGGTCAGGCTCGATCGGGAGATGCGACCGCAATTCAGCCTGCACAGCCGCGCCAACGGCACGCGCCACGGCATCTGCAGCGTGGCGGAGACAGACGGTCGCCTGTTCATTGCCTCGAAAGGCGGCGATTGCCTGCTGGCTATCGACCTGGCTCCAGGAGGGCATCGCTGATGGAACCGATCGTCCGCCTGGAGAACGTGACCAAGACCTATCGCGGCGTGCCCGCGGTGAAGAATGTCAGCTTCGAGCTGCGCAAGGGCGAGATCCACGCGCTGCTCGGCGAGAACGGTGCGGGAAAATCAACGCTGACCAAAATCATCGCCGGCGTCGTCGATGCGACATCGGGAAAGATGTTCCACAGGGGGCAGGAGATCGCCTACGCCTCGCCGCATGCGGCACTTGAAGCCGGCATCGCCATGGTGTTCCAGGAAACCAGCCTGGTGCCGTCGATGACGGTGGCGCAGAACCTCTATCTCGGCACCGAGAGCTTTCTCAACCGGCTGCGCGGCACCTACATCTCGGCGCAGCAGTTCCTGCAGTCGCTGAATTTTCCCGTCGACCCCAATGCCATGGTAGCGACGCTGGGCGCCGCCAAGCGGCAGATGGTCGAAATTGCACGCGCCGTCCACCACAATGCCGAGATCATCATCTTCGACGAGCCGACGGCGACGCTGACGCCTGAGGAGAAGCGGCACTTCTTCGCACTGATCCGCCGGCTCAAGGGAAGGGGTGTGTCGATCGTCTTCATCAGCCATGCGCTCGAAGAGGCGCTTGATATCGCCGACCGCATCACCATCCTGCGCGACGGCGAGCTGGTGATCACCGACGATACCGCCGCTTTCGATCGCGACAGGATCGTCGCCGCCATGGTCGGGCGCACGCTGTCGGGACAGCTCTACAGCCAGCGCGACGAGGCCAGGCTGCGCAGGGCCGGCAGGAAGGTGCTGTCGGTACAGGACATCTCGATGAGCAATGTCGTGCGCAACAATTCCTTCTCGATCTTCGAGGGCCAGATCACCGGCGTGTTCGGGCTGATCGGCTCGGGCCGCACCGAGACATTCAAGATCGTCTCCGGCATCTACAAGCGCGACTTCCTGCGCGGCGGCACCATCGAGCTGGACGACCGGCCGGTGCGCTATCTCGTGCCGAGCGAGGCGGTGGCGGACGGCATCGTCTACGTCACCGAAGACCGCAAGAGCGAGGGGATTTTCGAGACGATGGACGTCGCCGAGAACCTGTTCGGTGGCTTTTTGGCGGCGGGGCGGGAAAAGGGCTGGGTAATCAACGCGCAGGAGATGCGGGCGCTGTCTGCCGAATGGACCAGGACGCTGAACGTCAAGGCGATCAACGATAATGCGCGCGTGGTCGAGCTTTCCGGAGGCAACCAGCAGAAGGTGGTGATCGGCAAGGGGCTGGTGCAGAAGCCGCGCATCGTCATCTTCGACGAGCCGACGCGCGGCGTCGATGTCGGCGCCATCGCCGAGATCCACCAGATCATCAACCGCCTGGCCGACGAGGGCCTGGCCGTCGTCGTCATCTCGTCCTACCTGCCGGAGATCATGAACCTGTCCGACCGCATCCTGGTCTGCCGGCAAGGCCGCATCGTCGAGGAGTTCTCGCCTGCCGAGGCGACGGAGGAGAAGATCATGTACGCTGCGGTGCATTAGGTTCCCGGGCGCGGAAGGTTGACATTTGGATGGTTTTTGCGCCGGCGGATCGTACACTTTGGAGATTGGCCGAGGCGCCCGTCGTTTCGTCATCCTGGGGCGAAGCAAGGAGCGAAGCGACGCGGCGCAGATCCCAGGATCCATGCCGCTACATCAGAGCGCTGCAGCGGTGCAGCATCCTGCTCCGCTGCACCCTTCGGCTAAGGTCACGGCATGATGGGGTGGACGGCGCCCGACGGCATCGGATGTGCCAGAATGAGTTCGTTGAGATCTCAAACAAGGGAGCCGTCCGTGGAACACCTTATCCG
>NZ_JAMYNR010000037.1:0-54602 GCF_040319155.1 Mesorhizobium sp. M0954
GCGGTCGGGCTCGCTGGGGTCGCGGAAGACGGTTGCGCCGTTCGAGCCGTGCAGCCGGCGCTTGTCGGCGCCCTTGGTCGAAAAGATGCGGATGAAGCGGTCGACGTCCGCCACCTTGGTCGTTGCGAGAAGCATCTGATTTCCTCCTGTCGGTCGCGGCCACCATCGGTCCGTCGACAGGATCACGATGCGCGCCCCGGAGCGGGCGCACATGGGGTGTATTCCCTATGCCTGCGTCTCGCCCGGCCGGACAAGGCCATGCTCGACCGCGTAGAGTGCCGCGGCGGCGCGGGTGGTCACGCCGATCTTGGCATAGACGCTCTGGATATGGTGGTCCGCCGTCTTGGGCGAGATATCCAGCTTGCGCGCCGCTTCCTTCGCGGTAAGGCCGGCGGCGATCAGGCGCAGCACCTCGATCTCACGCGGCGTCATTCCGGCCAGCGGCCGGGGCGGCGCCCGGCGCGACGGCTGTCCGGCGAAGGACAGCACGGCCTCGGCGGCATCGGGGCAGATACAGCCCTCGCGAACGGCGGCGCGCAACTGCGTGGCCGCCGCCTCGCTGGACAACGCCTTGCGGTGCGGACGTTCCTCTCGCGACGTCTGGAAGGCTTCGGCGGCGGCCAGGATTCTTGCCGCCGGGGACAGGTCGGAGCCGTGGACCTTGCGGTGATAGCCCGAACCGTCCAGGCGTTCGTGATGGCGAAGCACGAGGGCGGCCATCGCCTCGCCCTCGCGGCCGAACGAGGCCAGCGCCCGCTCGCCATAATAGGCGTGCAACTGCGCCGCGTCGCGCTCGCGCACCGACAGCGGACCGTTGCGCATCCAGGTCGCCACCGGCACCACGAGTTCGCCTATGTCATGGATGCAGCCCGACCAGCGCAGCGCGCGGACGTCAGGGTCGGGCAGCCCGATCCGTTTCCCCGCACCCGTGGCCAGTTCCGACACCATCCTCGAATGGCCCTGCGTAAACGGCATGCGCATGTCGATCATGTCGGCGATGGCGAGGAACGCCTCATCGCAAGCCTCCTCATCCAGCGTCACCGGCGGATTGGGCTCAAGCGCCAAAATGGTCGCGCGGTCGACCGTCGCGCCGATGCCCTCCATCAGCGTCGGCGCGTTGGCCGAGACGAGCCGGGCCAGTTCCGCTTCATATGGGCCATCGCCGCGACTGGCGATGGTTTCGGCCATCCCTTCGATACCGACGGCATCGCAGAGCGCAATGGCATCCTGTGCCAATGTGATCAGGCGCACGGCTGGCAGGACATCCTCGCCGCTCAGCCCGCGCGGCAGGCCCTTGCCGTCCCAGCGTTCGTAGATCTGTCCAAGATTGCGTCGCATCTCCTCCGACAGGCCCAGCCGCTCGCCGATCCGTTGCGCGACCTCGCAATGCGCGGTCAGGACCGGGCGGGCCACGGCGATCGCCTGCGATAGCCCAGCCTCGATCGCCTTGGCCTGCGCGTCGGGCTCAAGATCGTAGTAGAGCCGCTTGAAAGCCTGGACGAAGACTCTGCCCAGCTCCGACCGGTTACCCATATCGAGACCGACAAGATCCTGGCGGAGCGCAATTTCGTCGCCGAAGGTGGCCGACAGGAGGTCCGTGTCCGCGTTGCAACCGACATAGCGGAGCATAGACTGGTGGTAGGCATTGCGCCGATCCTGCTCGGAAACGCCCGCAAGATCGGCAATCCGCATCGCAAGCACGCAGGATTTCAGTGCGAAGTCGCGAGAATGGCCGGTGGCAAGGTCCGAAGCATAAGCGAGGACCATCATGAAATCCGCCCGGCGGATCGAGACGTCTGTCATCGCCCACCTCCCAGTGGCTCTACGCTAGCCCCGCCTGCCGTTAATGCCTAGGGAAAAATCCCAACCCTGGTTGTGCTATCCTGCGAGAAACAGAATGTTCCGTTTGCGGGCCGCAAGGGGATAGGCAGCTTCAGGCTGCGGTTCCTCAAGAGCGGACATTCAGGTTGCGCGGGCATCGTCGTGAGATGACCGATGCCGGAAGCGAGGTCCGCTCGTAAAGCCGGCTGATGAGATGGAAGAGCAACTGCCCGCCGGCTTGGGCGAAGAGCTCATCGAGCACGACGAAGCCGAGCCGGCCCAGCTTGCTAAGCGCAAGGTTGCTCCGCGCAGTTTCTGTTGACGAGTCTCAGGCCCCTGTCAACGCACCATGGACGAGTGCGCGCAGCTCTTTGCGCACCGGAATGGCGCTTGAAGGCAGCAGTTGCGTGAAGAGAATGACAACCATGTCGTCGACCGGGCTTACCCAGAAGAAGGTGCCTGCCGCCCCGCCCCAGCCATAGTCGCCCACTTGCGCCGAAATTTGTGCCTTAGCCGGATCGAGGACGACGGAGCCCAACAGACCGAACCCGACGCCGTCAAACTGGGTTTCGGCCCAAACTTCGGTTGCCATCGAGGCAAGATCTCCCGGTAGGTGATTGCACGCCGCCAATCTCAAAGTGCGGGGACTGAGGATGCGTTCGCCGTTGAGTTCACCTCCAGCCCGCAGCATTTCGGTGAACCGCCAATAGTCGTCGATGGTTCCGACGAGCCCGCCTCCGCCGCAGAACGTATCAACCTTGCCTTGCCGCCACTCCGAAACCTCCGGCGCTTCGTGCAATGCCATTCCGCCAGCCATAGCCTCATAGAGCGGGGGAAAACGGCTGATCTCAGACCCCGGCACAGAGAACCCGGTGTCGGTCATGCCGAGGGGCTCGAAGATGCGAGTCGCGAAGTACTTGTCGAGCGTCATTCCGGAAACGACTTCCACGATGCGGCCGATGACATCGGACCCGGTGCTGTATTGCCATTTCGTGCCCGGCTCCCATTCCAATGGCAACTCGGCGATCCTGCGCACCATCTTGTCGAGCCCACCGTAAGCAAGGGCGAGGCCGAGTTTTTCCTTGGCATAAGCTTCACCGAGCAATCGGGGGTTCGTAAAAAGGCTTAGGCCGGATGTGTGGGTCAGCAGATGGTGGATCGTTATCTTCGTTTTGATGGGCACTGTTTGGTCCAGCGACGTTGCGCCCGGTATCAGAAGTTGCCTGTTTTTGAATTCCGGCAGGTAAGCTTCGACCGGATCGTCGAGATGCAGGCGCGCCTCCTCGTACAGCATCATCAGCGCGACCGCGGTGACAGGCTTGGTCATCGAGTAGATGCGGGCGATGAGGTCGCGCTGCCAAGGCCGCTTGGCTTCGACGTCGGCGTGCCCGGCGCAGTCGAAAAAGGCGAGTTCTCCATGACGCGCGATGAGCACCGCACCACCCGGCCAGCGCCCGGTGTCGGCATATCGCTGCATCCACCGCTTCAGTCGCGCCAGCCGCGCCTTGTCGAAGCCGAGGTCCGCAGGATCACGAACTGGTTCGCTACCAAATTGACTCATCGCGCAAATGTCCTGTCGCCGGCGAAGGCCCTTTGGACAATCCTGCGCTCTCCCCGCATTATTGCCAATAGTTGCCTGCTTGACCTCCAGTGAAGTTGCAGACGACGTCTGCTCTCAGGATGCCCAAATGCGGTCCCCTACGGCAAACTTCGGGCGCAAACGTGTCATCTCGCCTGTTCGCTCGAAGGCCGTTTTTGAGATTAGGGCTATGGTCTGCTCAACGACCGACATGAGGCGCATTTCAGTTCGCGGCCCCACCGGGATCGTGGGAGCCGCTTTTGGTCATACCTCGGTCGCCTCGGCTAGCTCTAAGGCATCTTCTACATCTACACCGAGATACCGCACTGTATTCTCGATCTTGATGTGGCCGAGCAGGATCTGAACTGCACGCGGACTGACCGAACGCGGCTATTGCGGCCACACTTTGCACACCAGAAACGGACGCAGCCGGCTCGAAGTCGAGCGCCTATGGGACGGACGAGTGCTAGTCGACCACAAGCGTCAGCGGCGCTGCGGCAAATGCGGCAAGGAAGTTGGTAAGCCAGAGCTCCCTTGAGGCCAATTCGGTGCCTCTCCCCACAGGGCGCCATTTCCGTTAGGATGCTCCGAGATGGCGGGAGGTATGACCTGGATCGCGTTCACCGTAGAATGGCTACCATCCTTGCTGCCGACGCAGTTGGCTACAGCCGGCTGATTGGCAGAGACGAGGAAGGGACACTTGCCACCCTGCGGACGCATCGTCAGATCATTGACCGACTGATAGAGGAACATCAGGGACGGGTGTTCGGGAGCGCTGGGGACAGCGTCATCGCCGAGTTCGCAAGCCCCGTCGAGGCGCTTCGATGCGCCACTGAAATCCAGTTCCAAGTCGGCAGACAAAATGCTGAGCTGCCCGAGTCGAGCCGCCTGCGCTTTCGCATCGGCATCAATCTCGGCGATGTTGTCGTAGAGGGCGACAATCTCATGGGCGACGGTGTGAACGTCGCCGCCCGTCTGGAGGCGCTGTCACCTCCAGGTGGAATATGCATTTCGGAAGCGGTCTACACGCAGGCCCGCGATCGGCTCTCGCTCGAATTCGTCGATCTTGGCGAACAAAGGTTGAAGAACATCGCCCGGCCTGTGCACGCGTACCGCGTGCCTCTCGCTTCAGAGGAGCAGGTCACGTCGCCTTTTCGAGGTCTCAACCCCTTCGAGTTCGAAAACGCCGACCTCTTCTTTGGCCGAGCTCGGGCGACTGCTGCCTGCATCGAACGCCTGGAGCAGCAGGCCGCCAACGGCAAGGCATTCCTGCTCATCTATGGTATGAGCGGTTCCGGCAAGTCTTCTCTCCTTCGAGCAGGGCTGCTGCCTTCCATCACTCGAACCGGTGCAGCGGCTGGCATCAAGTTTTGGCGCCGCTGCCTAATCCGCCCTTCCGACGCCCCTGATGCGGTCGCCTCGCTGGCCGCTGGGCTGCTTCGCGAAGGCGCCCTGCCGGAGCTGGCTTGCGAACCGGCAGCGCTGGCTCAACTCTGTTGGAGTTCGCCTGATCGAGCTCTGGCGCTCGTCCGCCAGGCTCACGCCAAAGCGGCGGCCGCCGCAGGTTCAGCCTCCTCACAAGTGCGATTGGTAGTGGCGATCGATCAGATGGAGGAGCTGTTCACGACGGAGCCGGCATCGCGCGAAGTGCTAGTACGGCTCCTCGCGGCACTCGCCAGCAGCGGACTGGTCTGGGTGATCGCGACGATCCGATCGGATTTCTTTCATCGTTGCGGCGAGGTCCCGGGTTTCTGGGCACTCAAGGATGGCCTCGGCAGCTATGAACTCCTGCCGCCGACCGGCGCTGAGATCGCCCAGATCATCCGCGAGCCGGCACGCACCGCCAGGCTGCGCTACGAGGAGACAGCCGAACGGGGCCGGCTGGATGATGTCCTGCAGGAGGCAGCAGCTGCTGATCCTAGATCTTTGCCGCTTCTCGAATTTGTGCTCGACGCTCTGTACGATGCGGGGCGAGAGCGCCGGATCCTCACCTTTGCTGCGTATCAGGCACTTGGCGGCTTGGAAGGGGCGATCGCGCGCCGCGCTGACGAAGTCGTAGACGCTCTCCCGCCGGACATCCAGGAGGAGCTACCAGTCGTATTGCGTGCCCTCACCACGGTGCGCCCAAGCGATGAGGCAGTTGCGGCGCGTCCGGCCTTGCGCGCGGAAGTCACGGGCACGCCTCAACGATTGGCTCTCGTTGAGGCGTTGGTCGCCGCTCGCCTTCTCGTCAGTGATGAGGATGCCGCAGGCCACGTCTACGTGCGCGTGGCACACGAAGCTTTGTTGAGCCGCTGGCCGCGCGCCAGCGACATTGTCAATGCGAACCGGAGCTTCCTCGAGACCCGCGCTCGGGTCGCGGCTGACGCCAACCGCTGGCATGCCGACAACCGGAACCGGGAGCTTCTCCTGCCGTCCGGCAAGCGGCTCGCCGAGGGCGAGGAATTGCTGCAGTCGAGACGGGTAGAAGTCGACGATCAGATCGTCGACTACATTGAGACGTCTTCGCGTGCTGAGGCGGATAGAGAGGAGAAGGACAGGCAGGCAGAGCGGGCACTCATCGAGGCGGCTGAAGCAGCAAAGCGGGAGCGCCTGGAGCGCGAGGCCGAGCGCCGCAGTCTTGCGGCCGCGGCTGCGAGCCGGCTCGCGCGACGCACGCGCTATGCGGCCATCGTCGCCACGGCGTTGGCCCTTATGGCCAGCGCAGGCGCGTTCTTCGGGTTCAGAGCACAACAGGCAGCAACACGGCAAGCCGAGTTGGCGATGGCCGCCAAAAAGGGGGCCCTTGAGGCGCGCGATCAGGCGCTGCGCAATCAGTCTCTTTCGCTTTCGTTTCTTTCGCAGCAGATCGCGGCGAGCGGCGATACGGAGGCCGCGATCCTGTTGGCGCTGGAGGCGCTGCCGAAGAGCGGATCGGGAGCCGCGCGGCCAAATCTCTTTGAAGCAGAGGCCGCACTTTTCAACGCTCTGTTGGCACACCGCCAAACGGCGGTGTTCAAACACGACGCCGGAGTGACGCAGGCAGCCTTCAATCGAACCGGCGATCGCATCGTCACTGCATCCTACGATAAGACCGCGCGCATTTGGGATGTCGCGAATGGTAAAGAGATTGCAATCCTGAAGGGCCACAAGGGACCTGTGGAGAGAGCCGGATTCAGTCCGGACGGACGCCGGGTCATTACAGCGGCAAGGGACGGGACCGCGCGCATCTGGGATGCCGACACTGGAGCGCAGCTTTTTGTTCTTCAGCCGGTAGGCGGCTCCTTTCCTACAGCAGTCTTTGACCCAAGCGGCGAGCGCGTGCTGACCGCGGCCGGAAACAATCAGGCTTCGCTTTGGGACCCGCGAACTGGAACGAAGATCCTGAGCGTAGACAGCCGTGGAGACGGATTGGCTGGCTTCAGCCCGGATGGTCGCAGCTTTGCGACCTCAGAAGGACAGACCGTTTTCATCTGGAATGCGAAAGATGGCGCGCTGATCCATCAATGTTTTATTGGCAGTTTTGCATCCAAGCTCACATTCAGCCCGGATGGAAGTCGGCTGTTGGTAGGCACGTGGTACACAGTTTCATTTGACAGTGTCCCCGCGCTTTGGGACCCATCGAACGGAACCGAAATCGCAAGGCTCCTTGGCCACAAGAGCGACACCCAATTACAAGGCGCAACGTTCAGTCACGACGGCCGCCGAATTGCAACGGTATCACTCGATGGTAGCGCGCGTCTCTGGGACGGAAACTCTGGAGGGCTAATTGACGTGCTCGGCCAAGAGTCCCCGAACTTGAAACAGAGTGACGCCGGGGACGACCGTGATCAGGAAATGAACAGCGCTTTCAGCCCCGACGATCGCCTCCTGGCCACCGCTTCCATAAACGGTCCGTTACGCATTTGGGACGTCGGTCGAGCGTCGCTGTTCGCCACCATCGCTGGCCATCGTGCCTTGATCGAGCACCTTGAGTTCGACCCAGTCGGTAGCAATATTCTTCTCACGGCTTCACATGATGGCACCGCTCGCCTCTGGGACGTCGACGGAATTCTGACGACTACCCTGTCCAACGCAAATCGTCCCACCTTCGCGGTGTTCAGTCCCGACAATATGCATCTTCTGACTGGAGGCGGGGACAGCGCTGTGCACCTTTGGGATGTGGTAACCGGTCGCAAGCTGGCCGACCTCGATACGCACGAAATCGTCCAGAACGCAATGTTCAGCCCCGATGGAAGTCGCATTGCAACTGCATCCCTCGCGGGCCGAGTCCTCATCTTGGACGTCGCGAGCAGGAGCGAGATCGCACGGCTCAAATTTCCAGGCGGGCTGTTTCAAATTCAGTTCAGTCCGAAAGGAGACCTCCTGGAGGCGAGTTCGACCGACGGCACCGCGCGGTTGTGGAACGCGGCGACTGGCGCCGAGGTCTCCACTATCCAAACCAGTGCGCAGGTTGTTTTCGACCCGGACGGTGATCTCGTCCTCGCCGCGACCAGCGACAATGCCGCGCACCTGTTGAAAACGGACGGGACCGAACTGAAGAAACTGGTCGGGCATGAGGGTCGAATAACCGGGGCAACGTTCAGTCCGGACGGCCAACTGGTCGCCACGGCCTCGCTCGACCACAGCGCGCGGATCTGGACAGTCAAGGACGGGAGCACCCTCGCCATCCTGAGTGGTCACCGCGATGAGCTCACCGAAGTCGAGTTCAGCTCGGATGGTCAGTCGCTTCTGACTGCCTCACGCGACGGCACCGCACGAATCTGGAGCGTCCTGGACGGAAAGGAAAGGGTCGTTCTCAGGGGGCACACCGGCGCAGCGACCAGTGCGCAATTCAGTCCTAACGGGCACTATGTCCTGACAGCCTCAACTCAGGACGGCACGGCCCGGCTCTGGGACGCGCGGACAGGACGCGAGATGGCAGTGCTTGCCAGTTCGAAGGATGAGCACAAGCGGCCGGCACCGATACGCGCGGCCTTCAATTCAGATGGAACGAGGGTCGTGATCGTGCCCTATGATGAAGACGTTCGCCTCATACGGGTTTTTCAGACATCCCAAGATCTCATCGATTTCGCGAAGCAAACTGTTCCACGCGAACTGACCGCGTGCGAACGGCGTCGCTTCTTCCTTCCCGTCGAAAGCGACCTTGGTGATTGTCCAAGCTGATGTCGCCCAAAGTCCATGGCCGGTGACGCTATCTCGACTGCTACGCCGTAGCCGCCGCAATCGCACTGCTTCCATAGTTTTGCGGGGGGAGCAGTACGCGAGTGGCCGCGCTACTTCCCTCGCTTTTCGATCTTTAGGTTTGGGAGGTCGGGTCGCTTGGATTCCACCCCGGTCTCCTTCAAGGCCGTGTATTCCACTTTTTGAGTAGCTTCTCTGTTTTGGCGCGCTCCTTGTTGAGAGCGTTCTGACCTTTGACCTTGGGCATCCGTCCTCCATTTGGTTCGCTGTCGTTCGCCAGAAAATATGATTGCCAGCGATATCGCGCGAGATGTCAGCTCTGAGGCCGCGGCAGAGATTACGTCAATGACCGAAATCGGGCGCGAAGCGGTCATTCGCCATGCGATGGTCAGAGGTCCTTTTCGGGTCATGAGCGTTGGTTCTGTGGACGCCGCCTTTCGGGAAAGGGATCCGGCGTCAGGAAGGTCCGGAATGGGTCCAGATCACCAGCCAAAGGTGCAAATTTGCCAGACTACAATCTGGACATTTCGCACAATCCGTACTATCTAGGGCGAGAAATATGGTACCAATGGTGGTCGTTATGAACGCTCGCAACTCGGCAGTTCGCGCAGATGCAAAGGTCGATCGTGAGACGGTCGCTGACATTCTCGATGTGTTATCGCGACGGCATCCAGGAATATCCAAGTCCGCTCTGAAAGCCGCCGGCAAGGCGGTCGCCGCGCTGACGGCGGTAACGTCTCGTCTGTCCCCTGCCGAGCAGCGCCAGATCGCTGCGCACGAACAGGCACTGGCGAGAGCAGTGGAGAATGTGGTTACGGAGCTCGCCCGACCCAGTAAGATACTTGCTCCAGTAGAGGTCGAAAAGCCCCTGGAGGTCAGCCAAGGCGCAGGCCGCGGGAAGGTCTTTGATCTTGAAGAGGGCCGGCTGCGCCTCGCTGGATATGCAACGCCGACACGCCTTGAGGATTGGGCTGGTCCTGTCGCCGGTCCCGGCGAGATCGAAAAGATGTTCGGGACGAAGCGTTCGACCCTGCACGATTGGCAAAGGCGGGGAGCCGTGATCGGACTGCTCAAGGGCGAGCGGAAGCACGTATTTCCGCTCGCCCAATTCGTCGACGGTCGTCCTGTTGAGGACATGGCCCGGATCACGAAGATCATCGGGAATCCTCGTGCGACGTGGCTGTGGCTGACCCAGCAGCATGTGAGCGACACCGGCGAAACTCCGCTCGACCGACTCAAGGCTGGGCGCATCGATGAGGTCGTCGCTGACGCCGAGTTCGATTTCGGCTGATCGTGGAGCTTGACGCCGAAGTCGTCGCGGACCTGGCAATTAGGTTCCAGCCGCAACACTACCTGCGGGCAATGCGACAGGAGTACGCAGCTACTCCATTGGGCATGGGGTTCGGACAATCGCGCTTCGCAAGCCCCGACCGGTCCTTCATGGTCCTCTACATTGCTCGCGACCTGGCGACGGCGATCGCCGAGACGATTATTCGCGACAGGTTCGAGGGAAAATCTTACCGCATGCTGCATCTCTCGGAAATCGCTGGCTGGGCCGTGTCCGAAGTCTCTGCTACGTCGCCCCTGACGGCGATCGACGTCCGGACCACCGGCCTGCTGCGGCTTGGGATCAGCACCGACGCTGCACGTGCCAAACAACAGGAGGAAGGCCGGAAGCTGAGCCAGGCTCTCTTTAACGGGTTCGCAGTTGACGGGATCCTTTACTATTCGCGGCTGACCGGAGCGGAATGCGTGGCGGTCTACGACCGCGCCGTTGAGGGCAGGCTCAAGGCCCGACGGGCCACGGCGCTCGAACGGCATGCCGAACTCGTGCCCGCGTTGAGGCAGCTGAACGTTCGGGTTATCCGCGGCGACCTTTCGTAAGGAGCCGTCGGGCTATCTCTAACCTAGATCACTCGTGCTGCGCAACGCGAGCGCTGGCGTGTGACGCAGGATGGCATGAAAACATCACATCTGGAGCAATGGCTGAGAGGGTTTAAGGCAGAAGTCTCGAAAACTTCCGCACCTGGAACGGTACACGCCTACATTGCTAGACGGCACGCCTCTGTTCCGGCAAAGCTGCGAATCGCGGGGCCACTGGCAATCCGCAGGTCGGTGGGTTCAGGCAATGCTCATTGAAAGATGGGCCGCCGACTTTCCTTTGGCCGTAAAGCTCGGCGGGTTGTCGGTCTCAATTGCCGTCTCAAATTGATCGGCGGGACGCGGATGGCTAGCACGCTGCCGTTCGAACGCACCAGCGTCGTCGGCGCCTTGCTTTTGTGTCGGAACAGAAGACTTGCCTTTGGGTGATCACCCGTCATGACTAGGGATGAAGCAGAACAGGGTGTTCGCTACTTTTGCACAAAATGGGCTGAAGAGCGCGGGCTTCCTCATCAGCCAGAGAATCCAAGATTTTCCGATTTCTTTTCTTGGCTTGAGCAGAAGTCGCCGGGCCACTTGAAATTCCGAAGCAGCACTTCGGTGCGGGACGACGTCGAGCGATGGTTCATCGACGAATTCAAGCAAGGTTGGCGCTACTAGCAAGCGATTTCCGGAGAGGCCGGTGCCGTGCTCCGGGCCACCTTCCGCGATCACGCCATACCCACTTCACTTGCCTCTGTTAGCTTCTTCCTGCGGCGGGAGACCCCAATCCCGCCTGGCCGGCGCCTAACAGGCAAATCTACCCCAACGCCCCCAAACGGCGCCGGCCACCTTCCCGCGAGCGACTGTCAGCCGCTCTAGTGGATCCCGCCAGGAGGTTGTAGATCGAGCGTTCCTTGACGTTTATATGCTGCCCAAGCCTCGGCAGGCACTGCCGAATCCGCCCGGGCCAGCCAGTCCGCGCGCTCAGTCTCGGTAAGTGAATTCCACCACTGCATGCCGGCTATTTCATCAGCGGTCGGATTCCGGTTCGGTTCGTCTGCCATTTTCTTATCCTTGGATAAGACTTGAGTGGCGCAGGCCCGCAACTATCAGAACGGCCAAAAGCCGGCCAAAAAAGCCGGCATTTTGGAGTGCGCCCCTGAGGGTGGACAGATCGGGATGTGTGGATTGACCAGCCTTCCGGGTTTTCGGAGAGAGAACCCATGGCAAAGCACCGCAGTCACAGCATCGAGTTCAAACGCCAGGTCGCGCAGGAGTTCATCGCCGGCGAGACGCTGCACGGCTTGGCTAAGCATCACGATGTCTCGCGCAACCTGATCCGCATCTGGGTGCGCAAATATGAGCAAGGAGCGTTCGACGATGATGCGCAGGCCGCTGACCTGATCCAGGAATACGAAGCCCGGATCGCAGCGCTCGAACGGTTGGTCGGTAAGCAGGCTCTGGAACTGAGTTTCTAAAGGGGACTCTGAGAAACGCACCGCGGCCGAGAAGCGGGATTACATCCGTCATCACCGGCCCTGCGGCATCAGCGTTGCCGAAGGATGCCGGTTGATGGGAATCGCGCGCTCCACCTACTACGATCCCCTGGAGAACCCGGCCGACGACACCGCGATCGTCGAGGCAACGTTCTCGATCAGCGACGAGTTCGAGTTCTACGGTTATCGCCGTGTCGGTGCTGCGCTGCGTCAGCAAGGCCTCGTCGTGAACCACAAGAAGATCCGGCGCCTGATGCACGAGCATGATCTGCAGCCCAGGATCAGGCGGCGCTTCGTGGCCAGCACCGACAGCGATCATGATGGCCCGATCTTCCCCAACCTGGCCAGGGACATCGTTGCAACCGGCCCGAACCAGATCTGGGTCTCCGACATAACCTATGCCGCGCTGCCGACCCGCTTCGTCTACGTCGCAGTCATTCTCGACGCCTGGTCGCCATGATCGCCGGTTACGCCATTGGCCGATCGATCGATGCGCGGCTGACGATGGCAGCCTTGAAGGCGGCCATTGAACGGCGCCAGCCGCCGTCCGGCTGCATTCATCATTCCGATCGGGGCTCCCAATACGCTGCGCAGATTTACCGCGAAGCGCTGGAAACAAACGGCCTGACGGGCTCGATGGGCCGCAGAGGCAATCCTTACGACAACGCCAAGGCGGAGAGCTTCATGAAGACGCTGAAGGTCGAGGCGGTCTACCCGATGGCCTTCGAAACCTTCGACGACGTCATTGATCACCGTCCCCGCTTCATCGAGGAGGTCTACAACAAACGCAGGCTCCATTCGGCGCTCGAATATCTGAGCCCGCAGCAGTTCGAGAATCAACCCATCCGGCAGACTGGCAAATCAGCAGCCTGATATCTGTCCACCTTCAGGGGCGCACTCATTTCGCTGCTCCACTGCATGAAATTTTGGTACCAGCCAGACACCGTTTCCTAAGCAACCTGCAGTGCGCCCAAGAAGAAAACGAAACAGATAGCTTGCCAAACCCCTCGTCACCTTTCGGGTCGTTGCTCTGGTAAACGTAAACCTGTCGATTGAACGTGGTCCTCTAACGGACCCGGTCGTCGCGGTCGCGTTCCCTTCTTTATAGTTCGTCGCGCCCAACTCCTCGAGGCGAGGGATATGCTGTTGCGCCGGATCGGTCCGCGTCGTTTCGCTGCCGCGTTGTGCGGCCTCCTTGTCGCTGTCTAACTTATCCTGCAGCCGATTTGTAGCATCTACGGTCGACCCAGGTCGGACGGTTCGTCCGGCCGGCGCTCGGCCTCCTCGGGGCGACGATCTCGCTGCTGTTCGGTCACGGCATCGACATTTGCAGGGGTTTTGCCCTGCACTTCTGCCGGCCCCTCTCGGGTCTGCTCTGCCGCCTCGATAGCGCGCTTAAGCTCCGGATCGTTCTCGGCTACCTCGCATATAGGTGTTGCCCTGGACGGCAAGCTCCGCCGCGCGAGCCAGTCCGCGCTCAAAGTCAGCTCGGAATAGCCTTGGAGCAAATTATCGATGCCATCAGAGACATGAACGCGTCGCTAGACGACCAGCGATCAAAAACCGAGGCCCGCCTTCCAAAGCTGACGTAAGAGACACATAGCCGGTCAGCCCAAAAGAAAAAGGCGGCTGGAGAAGGGCGTCGTTTTGCGGGTATCTCCGATCGCCTAGACTCAATCAGGCGACCTTGAGATCCTTCATCGCCTTTTGAAAGACATCCTTGATTGGCTTGGATATATCTTCGGCAGCCTTGGTCGTCACGGCCTGAAATTCCTTGGCCTGCTCTACGGTCAGTTCGACCTGCTTGCGCAAGAAGGCAGCCTGCAGCTCGAGGAACTCGGAGGGCGCCCTCACGGCAACCAGGGCTTCGAGGTGCGAGAAACCGGCTTCGGCATTGGCGCGCAGAGCAGCAATTGTCTTCAGCGACAGCTCGTTGCCGACGGTCTTGGAGGTTTGGAGGCTCGACTGCAGCGCCTTCTGGGTCGTCTCGGTGCCTGAGGCAAATTTCGCATAGGCTTCTTTCGACTGCTCGAGGCCCTTTTCGGCGACAGCGCGGATCTGGTCGGTAGCCATCGACGGGTCGAAGGTCGGGAATTCGGAATTTTCAACGGTGTCAGCGGTCTTGGCCATAGTTTCCATCCTTTTCAGCGGGCGGCCCTTCACAAAAGCCGTCTCATTCATCTACGAAACTGACGTTACGGCATTTGTAGTGCATTGCAATATTTTTGTGCGGCGCACCATCCTCTTTATCCCAGCGTTAACCCGCTGAACTTTTCGCCTGCCGAGGCATGATCCATGACGACAATGTCGCCGGGCTTGAGGGTGGGACGAGAACTTTGTCGTCATAGATTTTTGAACCTCTCGCCGTTGATCGGTCCGTGGATGAGCGATGGTGCATCGACACGGTCGTGGCGCAGCGCCGCCAGGAAGGTCACGATCTTCCAATGGTCGTTCGGCGCCTTGGCTTTTATCCTCTCGCCTCGCGGTGCCCATGCGGGATCTGGTGTGCGCCTGCTCAGCGGCGGTCGATACACTGGTCATGCATCGTCAGCAGGTTGGCGGATTCATGCTCAAACATGGTCGTCGATTCCCAGGAAACCTGGACGATTCGCTATCTGCGCTGAGTTCAGGAGCAACGGTTTTGAATATCCAGCGCAGCAACTTGCCCAGATCGAGCATAACCGCAAGACGGGCCACCTCGCGCCGCCCAGCGTAATCAGCCAGTGCGTTCATCACGTCAGGATCAAGATGCGATCACCGAGCGAAAGGTGCAAATGTCGCTCCGCTGACGCTTCAAAGCCAAGCCCGCGCGCCTCACCGATAAGAGCTTTAGCTATCGCGTTGGCGGCATCGTCGCGGTGCCTTCGGAACGTCGAATCCCACCCGCGGCGCTCGCACTTGATCTCGGCGCGGGTTCTCCCTTGTCTCATCGCCCTGTCAACGCCTTGCAAATGAGCGAAACCAAGCTGTCGCGCGCTCGCTTGTGGAGTGCGCCTTTCGGCCGCCATGCAAGGAAATCATCAACGCTCATCCAATCAACCGGGTTTGTGTCGGCGTCTCGCTGGCTGAATTCCACGTACAGATGCAGTTCGTCCGGCACGAAGACGACCCTCCACGATCCTTTGATGTCATGGCAAGGTTGTAGGCGAGGACGGTCATGGCGGGGCACTCCTTTCGCCGTGGAGCGTGCCTATCTCATGGGAAAATTGACGCTCGCGCTTTCTCAAAAATCCAACGTCCGCGTGATGCCGAAAGGTGCAGCTAGCTTTTTGTGTATCTCGATTGGGAACACGGGACCGCCGCGAAAGTTCGGTGCACGCAGCGAATCCTCCCCCTCCAGGTATTGCTGCAGATCGGTATCCCGATCGGCCCGCGCTCCCCGCAAGGGCGCGGGCCTCGGCCTGTGGTGCTCATGCCATCTACTTCGATCCGCAAGATGGAATATGATCTGGATAGAAGGACCCTCTCGGTGTGGTTCGTCGCCAGCGGGAAGCGGTACGAGTTTGAGGGGGTACCGCCGGAAACCTTTGCCGCGTTCCGGGCCGCGTTCGCCAAGGGCCGCTATTTCAACGACCACATCCGCAACAATTTCCGCTACCGTCTGGTTGCGAGCGATAGCGACCCGGGATGACCTGACCTGCCGGCGGCTCAATCGTCCTGTCGCTCCAACCGGCGGTTGGTGGACGCGTTGCCGCTGTGGCGCTTAGGGTTGGTTACGGTCCGCGCTCACTTGGCAAGCCCACCCCCCGCATCCCCCCGCCTGGTGCAAAGCGTTTGATCGCTCCCGCCGTTCTGGCAGTGCGGCGGGACTTTTTTGCGGTCCAGGTGGAGCATCGGCGCGCGGGGAAGGCGCGGTGCACGCAGCACCCTTTTCTCATCCAACGTACGTCGGTGGCGCGCTGAAGGGTCTCAACGTCGGTCTGCCGCCGGAGCTCAACTAGCTGGACTATTGCTCGACCGGAAGCGGCTGGTGCTGCGGCTCAGCGTGGTGGAAGACCTGTCCAAGATCGCGCGCGTCGAACGTTTGGCCGCAGACTGGGCAGTAGACGAAGTGCTTCGATTCGTCCTCTACCGGCCGTCATGCGGCCTGCCCTCATAGCCTGTCGCGATGTTGTCGGTTCTAATCCGGGCATCGACAAGTCACAGGAGCGGAAGAAGCTCGAACGCCGAGGCTTTACCCCAGCCAGATCGACGCCGAGATCAGCCGCTATGCGACGGCGATCAGCCGCATCCTTCATTCTCAAAAGCAATATGGCTCAACACCGGATAGCGCCGCACGACCGAGGGAGCAAGCATATCCGTCCGCGAAGCGGAACGGAGTGGGGGTGTGGGGCCTCAAGCCCCACGTCTTCCTTATGTTGGCGCTAGCGCCGCGCGCGCGATGGCAGCAACGTGCAGCGACCAGTAACGCTGTCCGGCTTGGTAGGTGCGAGCGTTCAGCGCGGTTGGTATGCTGCGAAGACGTAACCTTGCACCTCGACCAAGGCGATCGGTCCTTTGGGAACAGTGCCGTCGGTATGGAAGATCGCATCGGCACTGTCCTTCCAGCCCTGATTGAAGAGGCCCGTACGCGCAACGATCGCCTTCAAAGCCAAATCGTAGGTGATAGGCTGGTCGCGCAGCCATGGTCCGAACTCGCGATGAGGCACTGACGGCGTCCGGGTGCTCGCGACGTCCTGCCTCAACCGCGCAAGCGCGTCATCATCGCCGGCGAGCGCCATAGCCAAACCGGGAGCGCTTATTCTCCACGGAACACCGGGCATTGTCTGGTTGTGAAGACGGTGCTTGATCACCAGCCGCCTGAGTGTGTCTTCGCTTACGTTGTAGTCGTACCTGAACAGATCAATGGCCCTCTGGACCGTGATCTCCTCTGCCCGTGGGATGTAGAGCGGCCGAAGCCGTTCGCCTGTTTTCGGCGCTGTTTTGACAGGGCGCGTATTGGTCATTCGGCCCATCGCGCTTTTCTGCGGCCCGCCGTTTCGCCCGACATCAGGGAACGATATCTTCCCCCATGTATTAGAAACCCATGGACACTATGGAACCCCACGGCCACGGGATGGCAGCCGATCTTTTGACATCGGAAGTTGCCAATGCCAGGCAGCGCATCCACCGGACCGAGCTCGCGCTTCAACGCACTGAAGAAATGCTGGCCGAAAATCTCGCGCTGTGCGGCAGGATACGAACTGCGGTCGAGGCCGCAGACCGCTTGGTGAAGATCGATCCCCCAGCTTTGAAGGACGTCGCGCGGATTGAACTGGGCCGGTGTTTCATTCGTCGCGACCTTCAGGCCACCCGGCGCCACCGCTCGCGCTCAAGCACGGCGGCAACCAGGTCGACAGACGGCGAGCGCGGCTCATCGTGCGCGGCCTGGTGCTCGCGAGGAACCTGTCATCGGGCATGCGCTCCACTGCCTCGGCGACATGCGCGAGCGACTGGTCGATCCAAGCGGCGGCGGAACGAAATGCGTCAGCTTTGGTCATCCGGGACCGAATAGTCTCATTTGCCGATAGCGATCCCTCGTGAGGCGCCGGAGGTGCACATAGAGGATGCCGGCAAGGGCATGCCCCTGATGAACGCGGCCGCGCAGCTCATTGACGATTGCCATGTATGCGCCGAGCGGGATCGCGTCGAAAACCTCGAGCACAGCAGCCATGCCTTGCTACACCAGATCCGGACAGGCCCGCGGCTAGTCCGAGACGGCCGGTCAAGCTGCTTTCCTCAATCAGGGCATGGTTGCCGCGGCCGTCAGATCTCTACGTCGAACTCGCCATAGAGCGAGTCAACTCGCGTCGGCGTCTCCGCATGATCGACGCACGATGTTTGCACAAAAGTAATGGCCGCTGCAAGAGTGATGCACGATGGACAGTGGTGGGGCACGCATTGACGAGATGTCAAGCGTTCAGGATTTTCGCTTCCTTGGCGGCGCTGAGAAATGCCACGCGCGCTATCTCCGGTGCGCTGCCGCCGCCGAGCACCTTCATGCACGCCATGCGAGCCTGGATGCGGCGCCCGGTTTCTCCAATGGGCCAGCGGTAAAGCAGCATTTCGGCGGCTTCGCGGGTGCTCGAAACACTGACTTTGCCCGAGGACAGCAAAACGGTCACGGGCTCTTCGAACGTGCCGACGTCTCGTTCGCAGGTCATATGCTGGTCTCCTTTCGCAATCTCCCCAAGACCTTACGGGTGAACCATCCGTTCCGTTGCGTCACGTTTGGCCCGGTGGGCGAACATTCTGTGAGGATGGGACCTCGTCCAGAGCGCGGGCTTGATCGCTCAGACTAGACTCGGCAACCCGTTGCGGTCCTCAAATAGCGAGAACCGTCCTTATCGTTACGAGCCCGCTATGCCTTGGTCAGTTGCCGGCGCTGATATCGGAAACGAAGTCAATACTCATTTCTGGGGATGTCCCTTTGCAGTTAATTATGAGAATCGCATGTCAATCATTTCAGTTGGTTAGCTGTGCACTTAATTTGAAAACGTGCACTTAATTTGATAATCATACCGGGCCATTCACATTTAATGTGAGAAGCAGCGTCGGCAACGTAACGGGGTCGAATTTCCCGAAGACA
This sequence comes from Mesorhizobium sp. M0954, assembly GCF_040319155.1. Classification (NCBI taxonomy): domain Bacteria; kingdom Pseudomonadati; phylum Pseudomonadota; class Alphaproteobacteria; order Hyphomicrobiales; family Phyllobacteriaceae; genus Mesorhizobium; species Mesorhizobium sp. M0954. Next base: position 18,491 of record NZ_JAMYNR010000037.1, read on the forward strand.
GGGTATGAACTTCAAAGAATTCATGATCTTCACGCTGATGCGATTACAGTTAAATTGAGAATCCGGGCTGCCCCATTCTCGCAACTAATTGCCAAACCTAACCGAAGCGACCGCATTCTCATCTTAACGCCAAGCGACACCAGGGAACAGGTGAAGATCCACCGCGGCGAAGTTCGAATTGCGCGATGCCGATGACAGCTCAGCGCCAGATTGCGGTCGTTCAGATTGGCGTTGCGGAACCCAACAGCTGACATTCGTAGGCGAGCGCGAAAGTTCACCGCCTGACAGCCTCCGAATCTTTAACACGTGCGAATCCAGGCGGCGCGTGCAACATCAACATGGCGCAGGCTGGACTAGACTAGGATATCGGACCGTTCGCGGACGCGGCATAATTTCCTCAAGCCGCGCCACCAGCCTGTCCCTGAAACTTCGGTCGCGCGCCTCCGCCGTGACGGCTAGGCTAGGCTTAGGCGGACAGCGAGAATGGCCGACATTCGGACTTGCACTCAGCCCGCGACGTCACAGGGTCGACAGGTCCACCACGTCGACGAACACGGTGCGGTCGGCCAGCTCGTCCGGTGCGTCGATGCCGAGGGCGGTGACGTTCTCGGTCATCTCCTCGACCTCTCGGACCACCAAGCGCAGGTCACCCGCTACGCCGGAGGGCACCACTACGGCCAGCGCGTCACCGACGACGCCCGTCGCGGTGCTGCCGGACACGCGGTTCCAGGAGGAGAAGCTCAGGTCGCCCGCGGTCAGTGAGGTCAGGTCGCCCGCGGTGACGCCGGCCGGACCTGTGAGGCGCTCGAGCGACGCGAACACTCGGTTGGGCTGACCCGTAAAGGCGCGGGCCAGCCCGGCGAGGGTCACCGTGAAACCAGCGCCCTCCCGAGCAACGGTGAGGGTGCGGTCGGGGAGCGCGGGCGCTAGGTCGGTTGCCACGACCGACGACATCCGGAGGTCGAGGTCGGGGCCTACCAGGCTCTGGTCCTGGAACCGAGCGAGCGCCAGCCGCACAAAGGGCGCGTACGACGCAGACGCGACGCCGGGCAGCTCGATGTCGGCGTACCAGTGGTCGTTGTGGAAGAACACCGGGTAGACGAGCGCGCGCACCACCGGGCCCCCGGGCGCAATCGGTACGTCGACGGCTTGCTGGGCACCGGTGAACTGCGCTTCGGCCGCGAGCGCGGGCAGCGTGGACGTCGCGTGGATCGGGTCGCGGTTGCACCAGGTCACCTGGTCGCGCAACTCCGCGGGCAGCGCGGTCTCCTCCCACGGCCACAGTATCACGGCGACCGCCTCGCCCTCTCCGGTCGTGAACCAGGGACGGGCCAACTCGACCCGAAGCCGGCCACCCCGGCGGCGGCGCGTCACGGTGCCGGCGGCTCGGTCCTCTTCCCAGCGGAATGCGGGGACCACCGAGAGCGGGACCAGGGCCCGTGGTCGGGCCGTGCTGGGCACGGAGACATCTTCCAGGGTCCCCGGCAGCTCAAAGAGGTCGTTCCTGGTATCCGCGAAGCAGTCGCGGAAGCGGCTGATCGAAGTCAGGCCGAACGCCACCGTCCGGTGCTTGGTGTCGCCAAAGTCGTGGCTTACGGGCGGGAGCGCCGTGCTGCCCCGGGGCAGGTTCAGCTGTGCCACCGACGCCGAAGCAGTCGTCGGCTCGGCCGAGTCGCCCCACTCCCGCCAGGTCGCGCCAACCCGCACAGAGCCGGTGCTCGGCACGTGTATACCCCAGACCGGGTCGTCGGTCGGAAGCAGCCGGGCCACTGTTTCGTCGCGGGCGCGGTCGACCTGCGCCGTACCGTGCGCGGCGCGCAAAGGGAGGCGGACGGCGTGCGAGGCGAGCAGCCGGCGCGGCGGGCTCAGCAGGGGGTGCCGGCCTGTCGACATGGCGGTCTGCGCTGCATTTCCGTCGGCGTTCGACGCTAGGCCCTCGGACAGGAAGCGGTTGAGGGCAAAGTTGTCGATCCAGCCCGTCAGAACCGTAGAGGTCACCTCGACCTCGACCTGGCAGCCGGGTGGCAGCTCTATCTGTACGCGCGGCGACGACGACCCGTTGGGTGACCCGGGGTCGTCCTGGGTCACCCAACGCACCCTGGGCATCGACTGCGCCGGTCCGGCCGTCACCTCGACGACCTTGCTGGCCCGGGTCGGCCAGGCGCCCTCCCACGGTCGCTCGTCGTGCACGTCCTTCGCCAGCAGGCCGGGCTGCGCCAGGATCGCCACTCCAACGCCGAGCGCCGCAGGGTCGGGCAGCTGCGTCACCGGCTGGCCGTTCAGCGATACCTCCCCCGCTTGACCGTTGGCGAACGCCAGCGACGCAAGCGACAAGCCCTGCTCGTCGGTCAGGCGCAGCACGCCGTGCTGCTCGGCGAGGGAAAAGGTCGTCACCGGCGCCACGACGGTGCGGTGGTCGTTGACCGGGTAGACCGGGTCGTCGGCAAACGGCACCGTCGTGAATGCGTCGCCGTCGGGCTCCGACCGGATCACCAGGCGTTCCAAGGAACCTCCAGGGCCGAGAACCGCAGCGTCGATGCGGAAATTCCCCGGCTGAAACGCGTCCGCGACCATGAGTCCGGGAGGAACGACAACCTGGGGCGGCGGGACTGGCTCGTAGCGCACATAGGCCGTAGTGCTAGCTGCGTCACCCACCGCAGGGTCCCGCAGAGCCAGCCCGCCGCCGGCGATGTCGGCCACCCGGGCCCGCAGCTGATAGCTGCGTCCGAACTCCAGCTCCACCAATGAGGCGTCTACCACGCGGTATTTTACTTCGAAGTCGTAAGGCATCTCCAACGCCGAGCGGCGATTGGGGCTGGGCGCCCCGTCCAGACGCTGACGCGGCACTGATAGGCTCCAACCATCCCATCGAGCGACGACCTCGTCGGTGCGCAGGCCCTTCTCGTCGATCACGGCCGCGTGCGCCTTGACGTGGCCCTCCTCGTCAACGACCTTGATCTCTGGCAGGTCTCCGATGCGATAGGTGGCGTTGCGGCGGTGCAAGGAGAACCACGTGTCCGTGTCCTCCACGCGCACGTCGATGCGGTAGCCTAGCACCAGATCTTCGGCGGTAAGCACCTTGTCGGCCAATTCGTCGGCTGACGCGGCCAGGCTCTGCGCGCTGCGCTGGGCGAGCTGCTCCTTACGACCGACGCGCGTGAGCATCAGGCCGGCCGAGCGCAAGGGCGGAAGGCTTGGCCGCCCCCCGTCGGCCGGTGCGCCCTCCGCCCGGCGCGACCGGTCGGTGGCGAGCATCCGTGCAGCCCCACGCAGCTTGCCCACTGCGCCGTCGACGTCGAAGCCGACGATCCGCCATCGCTCCTCGTCGCGCAGGTCAACCACGCCGCGGCCGACATCGCCAGACGCCGTCGGGAGGAACAGATTGCCGTCGAACTCGTACCTCGTCCAACGGGGTACGACGTTCACCGGCGAGCCGTCCCATGTCACCGACACCTCACGCGCGGCCGCCTGCGGGAGACCCTCCAGCTCAAGGTCCACGATCAGGCCCAGGAGCCTCAGCATCTGCGGATGCTCGCGCAGCATCGCTACGGCGCGGTGGAAGTCGGGCGCACCTACGCGGCCTACGGCCGTGTCCCGCTCGGTCTGCGTGGGCCGGGCCACCTCGCCATGCCACTTGTCGAGTTCGCGCTCGACCGCCTCGGGACTGCCGATGGCCATTGCGGTGTTGAGGTAGGTCTGCCGCACGGCGGCGGCGTCCTTGGTCGTCTCCAGAACGGCCGGTGGGTGGTAGCCGCGGGGCGAGGCCGTGGCCGGGGTGACACTAATCGTGCCGAAAAACGCCTCCCAGACGTCGGTGCGAGCCACGGAGAGGAGGGTCGCCGTTGGGCTGCTGGCGTCCGCGGTGGTGCTGCCTGTCGCCCTCGTGTGTACGGCGAATCCGTTCGCGGCGGCGTTGATGACCGATGGCCAGTCACCCATGCCCGCTGTCGCGAGGGCCTGGGTAAGACGCGGCGTTATCACGACGCTGAGCACCGCTTTGCCATTGCGTACCCGGCCACCGGGCACGGGGATCAGGGTCAGTGTACTCACGGCAGCGCTCCCTCGTCGAAGGCAGCGCGATATGCGCGCCAGGCGTCGACATCGAGATGGGTCACCGCGCCACCGGTGGCGGCGAAGCCGAGCCCCAGATCGAGCCCCAGCGCCGGATCGAGCGCGAATCGGGGGCCGGGAGGTATGTTGGGCGGCGGCAGCGGCTGGTTCACCTGCCGGTCGTCACCGCCGATCGTCCACTCGCCGCTGTCGATCTCCACACTGTCGCTGAACAGGAACAGATCGATCTCCAGCACAAGTGTGGCCTGGCCCACGAGCGCTTCGCGGTCCGCCTTCCAGGTGAGGGTGACCAGCAGCTCAATCGAAACTGACACCAGACCCAAAACCTCGACCATCCCGCCGAACCTCAGGTAAGCCTCGAGGTCAAATTCCTCGTCCTTGACGACGCGGATGCCGCCCATAGCGTGTACTTCGCCGGAGGCGACGATGAAGTCGATCTCAAGGCTGGCCCCGAACTCTAGGGCGATCTCCAGCTGTCTAAGGCCGGACTTGTCGAGCACGATGTCGACATACCCACCGCCTCCGAGCGCCAGAACACTGACGTTAAATGGGTCCTGCCGGCTAGCAAAGGCCAGCCCGATGCTGACCGGTCGTTCGTCGAACGGCACGTCGACGAAACCGTGGAACGTCAGTCCGGTGAGTTGGAAGCCACCGGTCGTGACGTTGGGCACCGGCAGGTCGAACGTTGCGGTGACCCCCGTGTCGGAGGCGTGCACGCCGGGAGTCCCGCCGGCAAACTTCACGGAATTCTGCAGGTCCTCAAGCAGCTTGAGGAAGCCGAAGAACTGGGCTCCCTTCAGATCAACGTCAATTGATGGGACGTTGCTGCCCTCCTGTAAGAACTCGAGCCTTTTAAAGCGGACCTCAAGCAGCTTGTCGTCTTCGTCGGTGGTCGGAAAGGCAAGGGCGACGTTGGACACGGTGCAACGAACCCGGTGCTCGGTCGGCGACAGCACGACCTCGATGTCCATGGTGGCGTCGTCGGCTGCCAGGAAGGAGTCCTTGGTCTGCAACGGCACTTGCAGCCACGTCATGGTCACCCTGGGCGGGCGCCCGGGAGTCGGGTCGGCGAGGATCTCCGGCGTGCCAGTGAGCGCGGCGTCTTTGATCAGGTCGATGAGAGAGAAGCCGAGCAGTGATGCAGACTCGTCGAGGAAGCTTGCGGGCCTGAGGTCGCCGCCGGTCACCTGGGCGAGGAACGTCGCCGCGTCCACCGGCCCGCCCGCCCGGGAGACTGCGTTGATTTTCAAGTCCGGGGCCGACAGGCCTCCGCTGCGCGACGAATTGCCGGAGAACCGAGCCGTCACTGCATCGACGTTTTTCGGAGTGCGGAAGAGCAGCCTCGGGTCGGGAGCGCCGCTAAGCAGTTCGGTGCTCAGCGCCATGCGCAGGACGGGTGTGGAGGCGGCGACCTGACCGGACAGCGTCCCGATCTCGGGCAGGGCCATCGCAAAGCCCCACCGCCGATCAGGAGGGATGTCTTCATCGGCCTCGGGTGCGATCCCGAGTCTCGGAACGAAGCCGCCGTCGCGCGGCTCGCCGACGATATGAAGGCGACGTACCTCCGGCCGGTCAGTCGCCTGTCCAAGCCCGGACCCCACCATGTCGATGCGTGTAGGGGCGATCGCCACCTCACCGTCGCCGGCCCTGATGTAGGCGGCTTCCACCCCCGTCAGGATCTCCGGATCCTCCAGCGAGCGGTACGACGGGTGGAGCAGGCCGTCGGGCCTGCGGATGTCGGCGACGAAGACGACCGGCACGTCCACCTGTACCTGCGCCGAGGCAGCGGACAGCAGGATCGGGAAGCGCAGGGGGGTATCGACGCCACCCGGCACCATGAACACGTCCACGGGCACGTTGGTGAAGAGCTGCAGCGCCCGCAGTTGCTCCTCGATGCGAGCGATTTCGACGAAGAAATCAACATACTGCGAGGCGGCTCGAGCCACCTCGTCCGCGATCCCTCCGCCGCCCAACGCTAGGTCTTCCACCGGCAACTGACCCGCGATGGGACCCATATCGCCGCCGTCGATCGTCTCCCTGAGGCCCCTAGCGCACGACCTAAATCGAGACTGTGTCGCGATGAGCTCGTCGACCCCTGGGACGGGGAACGTCTTCTTTCCCTCGAAGACCGGGTCTGCGCCGAAGTCGACCAGGGTCCGTTGGAACTCCACCCGCTGGAACGGGAAGGCGCGCGAAGGGGATAGGTCGCGGACGGGTTCGGTAATGATCAGTACCGACCGCTTCCGCAGGTGGGCCACCGAACCCTCAGCGGTCGCCTCTAACTGGCGTTCGCTCGTCTCAACATACATGGCGCGGTTGCCGTAGGGGTAAATTACGCCCTGGGTCGCCGTCCGCACCTTTTGGTCACGACCGAGGGTTGCGACGTGGTCCCACTCGAACGTCGGCCACGTCCCTGCAACGGCCAATGTGCCGCCTAGCGCACTGAGGCGCAACCGGTGGATATCCGCCGTTGCCTCCTCTCGCAGAATCGTTGATCGGGACGGTCCCGAGAGACTGGTGCGGAACGGATCGCGGTTGTCGACGGCTAGCGGTCGCAGGGTGAGCCCGGCGGGCTGGCCAGAAACAACACCCGATGCCGAGATACTCGTGTTCCAGAGCCCGACCGCGCCGCCTGGGCCTTGGACCGACGTGGGCGCATGGTCGAGACCAATCGCGACTTCGCCGTCACGGAACGGGGTCATCAGAAACCGATAGGGTAGCTCAATCTGGGTGCCCGTGTCGGTCGCATCGGACGAAGGAACAAGCGCACCGTGCAGCAGTGCCTCCAATACCCCCTCGACTGTGAGAGGTACGCGGGTGCCGGCTTCCAAAGACACCACGACGCGGCTCGGACCGGACGCGCTCGCACTCCAGACCGGGACTCCGCCTGTGAACTGCGGGTCAATCGACGGTGTGGCCGGCCCTCTCCCGTCGACCACCTGTTCGGCCACGTGCTGTGGTGGGAGCGTCACGCTGAGCTGCGCACCCCCGCTGGCGACCAGCTCAGTCGGCTCCCCGGGCTCGATCTGGACTGCGTCGTTCCATCGCAGGCCCATGAGCACGAGGTCATCGGGACGCCGCGCGAGAAGGTTGGGGTCGACGTTCGCAGGCGTGAAGGTCTCCGGTGGGTATGGTGGCTCGGCCAGCTTGAGTAAGTGGGGCGCACTCTCCCAGCCGAAGCTGCCATCGATCGAGTGCTCGTTCGTTAGGGTCCACAGCTGGTAGGAGAATGAGCCGTCAGCGGTGCGGGACAGCGTGTTCATCTGGCCCTGCGAGGGGCTGCTACTGTCGTCCGGCGAGGTCAGGGCGAGCCAGACTGTAGTCGGCGTACTGCCCCCCTCCAGATCTTGGGGGCCCAGCCATCCGAAGGGCGGCTGGTCGTGCAGGTCCCATCCAGACAGCTGGGGTGCACCGGCACCGTTCGTGCTCGCGATCAAAGTTAGCCGGCGCTCCCCCGGGCTGATCAGGGTCAGCTCGCCCGGCTTCGCACCCGGACTTCCTACTCGCACCTCGTCGGTGAACCAGGTCTGGCCGTCGAACCCCCAGTGGATGGGCACCCCGTCGTTGCGGACAGCGAACACGTCCAGCCGACGCTCCCCGCTCCATAGTGCGGTGGGCCGACCCTCGAGCCTCTGGCCGTCGACGGAGCGCGACAGGTGCTCAGACGCCCAGCCGCCACCGCTCTGGAACCAGTGTCGCAAGCCGTTGTTGTCGGTGTCGACCGAGAACACGTCGATCAGGCCATCGGGCCGGCGAACGGCACAGGGTCGCTCCGAAGGATCGGCAATGTCCTCGGTGAGGACATGCGGCCCCTGCCAGCCCTCGTCCAGCGAGGTCAGGAACCAGCGTCGCATCGGGCCGTCCAAGCTCGGTGCGAACACTTGGAGCGCGCCACCGGACACGAGCACATCAGGATCCGCCACCGCCAGCCCAGGCAGGACCAGCTCTTGCGGCGCTCCCAAAAGCGCGGGCTCCCCCGCTGCGGGCCACACCCAGTCGACCAGCCGCGACCCGACCCGGCCGACGAGATGGAGACCGCCCGGCCCGAACGTCGCGATCGGGTCGGTGTCGAATTTACCCCCCAGATCCTCGGGACCGAACATCAGGTCCCCATCACTCGGCCAGAAGTGCTCGACGTTGCCGTCGTCACCACGCACGAAGGCGTGCAGCCTCCACTCGTCCCACATAGCGACCGAAACGCGGTGGCGGAGGGTGGACTTGTCCATGCCGCAACTCCCAGACGAAGGGACTGGATCAACCTGTCATCGAGCCGTCGTCATCCCCTGTTGCTGTCGTTTGTCCGACCAGCGGAGCCCCTAAACCTGGTCGCCTCTCCCATGTTCACCGCAGCCTCGCCGCAGCGAGATCGTCACCGAACCCATGAAGACCCCTCCGTTCTTCGCCCGCGTGCGTCTCGCGCCCCTCGGACCCTTCCGCCTCATAGCTGCCTCACCGAGATTCCCGATGTTCTAGTGCACTCTCTGCTTCAGGCTCTCAAGCTCCTGACGTAGCCGGTCTTGCTCCCGCTTCAACGCTTCCGCATCCGCCTGCCGGCCGTTGTCTTCAAAGCACTTGACGAGGAAGCCGATCGCCACGAGCAGAGCCGCCCAGGAGAGCCACATTTTCAGTGCCAAAGCCGGCTCGAGTGGCGGAGCTACGGCCCCGAAGGCAACACTTGGCGTCGAAGCTACCGCGTTTCCCAAAGCGATGGCGACACCGACTTCCTGAATTTCGCAAGCCATATTAGCTCCCTTCCCGAGACAGAGCGGCGTCTCAGTCTACGCGTTATTGTTGGAACCAATCCCCAGGTCGACGAGGTAGGCGTCGACATTCTCGTCGGAGGCGTGGCTCACCGCGAGAGTCAGGCCGGGGAGATCGGAGATGTCGATAGAGTCCTCCACACTGGCCTCCGGGCCTTCGAGAACCGACCAGGTGTCCTCATTGACGAGCACCGTTTGCGATCAGGCCAACCGTCGACTGGAAGAGCACGACCGCATCCATGGTCGACTGGCCAAAGGAGCCGTCCGCGACATCCGAGAAACAACCAACGGCGGTCAGGTCCTCTTGAAGTCTAGTGACCTCAGGGCCAGTGTCACCAAGCTGGAGGGTCGGTTGATTAAAAGGCATCGTCAAAACCCCTTCCATTGTTTGGCGTCGGTCTCAGAGACTGAGATTGTCGCGATGATCCGTACTAGGACATTAATCGTAGCGTTATGCTGGACTCCCGTCATATGCCCGTTCTCCCTCTCAAGATGTTGAGCCCAGCCGGGGTCAATCGGGCTCGCTGATGACGATGAAATTCACGTCGTAGCGGGCATCCCCTGTGAGTATGCCGAACACCCGGTCGACATCCATATCCTGCGTCAGGTCGATCGTCGCGAGCACGTCGTCTTCGATGACGTCGGCCTCGAGAATCGTGAGTTCCGTGACTCCGGGCGCTATGGGCATCTCGATGCCGACATCGAAGCTGGTCCCCGCCTCGAACTGTCCGATCGGGAAACGATCCGTCCCCAGCACCCCGACGAGGTCATCTGGTCCAATAAAATCATCAGTCGCCAAACAGGTGATAAGGCCCAGTTTCAGTAAAGACGGATGCGGCACGGTCGTATCCCTTGCAAAGCTTAGAAGCGACGAACTCGTATGACCAACCCGGAGTTGTTCCACCTTGGAAGAGGTCAGTGAGCTCGATGAGGCATCTTCTTAAAGTCTCTCCTCGCAATCGATGCACGAACGCACCAACAGCGCCCATGACGCGCCCGCCAGGAGTCCGACCAAACAGACACCGATGAATTCACCCACACCCTTGGTGAGTATCTTAAGCAGCACGCCGGTAGCCGTGCTGGCAACTATACCCACGAGCGCACGGTCAGCTTCGCTGAGACCCCGAAACCATGAAACAAACGCTCGAATGTTGTCGGCACCGAGTTGCCGAAGGTCGTTGATGACTGCATCCACAGTAGTGCCAACGTGTTCCGCGTAACATTCGGCGAACTCTTCAATTGCCATCTTCACCTCCCACGTCAAATATTTTGGCTCGCCGCAAGGACCTCTCGCGTAGTTTGCAGCAGCTGTGACAGGCGCTGACCGGCGACCTGGTCGAAGGCTTGAAGAATGCCACGAAGTTCTGGAGCAACGTTGATTTCCGGCTCCCCCAGTATGAAGCAGACGGCAAATTCCTCGCTACCTTCATCAAATCCGTCACGGACGGCGGCGTTCAATTCATCCCACCAGAGCTGGACGTTGTTCAGCGCTCCTTCAATGATCTCAGGATCAGGAACGACGGATGAGTCGACGGCGATTCCTCTTTCATTCATCAATGCAACAAAGTTATCGACAAACGGCATAGTGAACCCCCTATTGCTTAGATGATGCGGCGTACCTGTGGAACCCTTGGCATATACGTCTCCATGCACGTCTGCGAAGTCGCGAATTTCATCTTAAAAGAATGATCAATCACAGCGCCTTTCGATGATCTGCCCAGCAAGATCACGCCTACGCCAAATTTCATGCCATCAATGTCGACTGCGGCATGCCCCCCGATTTCTTACGCGAGGTGCACTGAGGAACAATTTCCCGTTCAACGCCGAGGCGCACAGCAACCCACTAGTAACGAACAAATTCATCGCACAGCTTGGACAATGGCGCATCGGACGTTCGTCCTATATCTTTCACGCTTCGGTTGTAGGGTGTTGAAGGGGTTCTGGGAAACTCAGGCAGGAGGACGCTGATGACACGAGAAGAGACGGTCCTTGCGGCAGTGCAGCGCATCCATGAGGCGTCGCCGGCACCCGAGGACTGGACGTGCGCCGCCATCGATGACCGTTGTCGCCGACACGTGTATGGATCGGCCAATCGAATTCAGGCGACAAAAGCGTATCGTAGGGCTGGACGCTCCCAGACATTCAAGAAACTGGGCGGTGGGTCATGCGTGGCATGATCGACGGGGATTCTGGAGCACCGGCTCGGAGCCATACGGTGTCGCCGCATACCCTTTCGGAGCTTATCGGGTCCATTTACGACTGCGCGCTCGATCCTTCGCACTGGGAGCGGACGCTGGCGGAGATCACACAGGCGATCTCCGGCGAATCCGCCATTCTCTCTCTGAACGATCTTCGACATGATCGCCTCTTGATCGAGAAGAGCGTGGGTTGGGGACAGCTCGGGTTCGAAGAGAGGCAGAAACATATTCCAGAAATACACGCACGGTTGAGCGAATGGCTCGCCAAAGGACCCTCTCTGGACGACCCATTTGTCGCCTCGCGTCAGCTCCAACCCGATTATTTGGAGAAATCGCCTTACGTTCAGCGTTGTCTGAAGCCGCTTGGCATCGTGGACATCATGCATCAATTCCTAGTGTATACACCTTCGCATTTCTCTGAGCTTGTGATTGGGCGCCATGAGCGGCATGGCCTCATCACAGATAGGGAGGTCGAGATCGTGGCGCTCCTGCTTCCGCATCTCCGTCGCGCGGTCACCGTCAGCAATGTGCTGGACGCCCACGCCATCGGGCGCGTGCGCATGGCCGATGCCCTCGATGCGCTCCGCATCGGCGTGGTGCTAACTAATGGGGAGGGCAGTATTCTGCATGCGAACCGCTCGGCGGAGCGTATGCTGCAAGACGGCACTGCCGTGCAAGGTACGAGCGGCATCCTCAGCGCCAAAGCGCCGGCGGCGTCGCGGGAACTGCGCAGGGCGATCCGCCTTGCGGCCCGGGACGAGGTGATGCTCGGCAAGACGGGCCTTGCCATCCGCCTCACCGGACCGCCGGCTCCGCCCGTCCTCGCCCATGTAATGCCGATGAACGGCAGCGAACTGCGTACGAGGTTGCAGCCCGAGGCGGTGGCCGCCGTATTCATCGGTCCGTCCATGACCGCAGCCTGCGACATGACGCCCGTCGAGACGAAGGAGTATCTGCGCCGCCGGTTTGGGCTAACGAACGCAGAAGCCGACGTCGCCCTGGAGGTTGTCAAGGGCGACGGACGCGCCGCGGCTGGAGCCCGGCTTGGTATCACGGCCACGACGGTCAGGGCACATCTGAGCCACATCTTCGAAAAGACCGGCGTGCGCCGCCAGGCCGAACTTGTCCGGCTCCTGATGCAGGCCGAGTGCGAGTTGACCGGCGCTGCTGGTGAAGCTTAAGTTTAGGGCTGATCCCTCGCTCCAGACGTTCTCGTGAGACCGGAAGGTCAGGGGTAGGGTCTTGAGGGCCGGTTGCGCTCAACGTCCGCTTTTAGGAAGAGATAGCGGCCCCGGAAGGTCTCGAAAGGACACGACGTTCCCTTGACCTCCCATCGGGGATGGTCCGAAAAGGAGGGTCAACTCCCGTCGTTTGGAAAACCGCCGCGAACGCTCCCGGTCATCGTCCAAAGGGGATCCTAAACTTAAGGAAAAAGGCGAACCTTTGTGAGATCGGGCGCTCCATGGCCCAAACACTCCCTGATCCGCTCTACCGTCGCCACCTTTCCTGCCGAGATCATCGCGCATGCTGTGTGGCCCTATTTCCGCTTTCCGCTCAGTCTGCGCATGGTCGAGGACATGCTGGCTGTCCGCGGCATCATCGTTTCCCACCAGACCGTGCGGGCATGGGCGGAGAAATTCGGTCGCCATTTCGCCAATCAGATCAAGCGAAGATCGGCCGGCCGCCTTGGCGACAAATGGCACCTCGACGAAATGGTCGTCACCATTGCCGGCAATAAGCAGTGGCTATGGCGGGCCGTCGACCAGAACGGCTTCGTGCTGGACGTTCTGGTGCAAAGCCGCAGGAATGCCAAGGCTGCAAAGCGGCTGATGCGCAAACTGCTGAAAAAGCAGGGTCATGCACCGCGCGTGATGATCACCGACAAGCTCGGCTCCTACGCTGTGGCTGGTCGAGAGATCATGCCGCAGGTCGAACATCGCCGGCACAAGGGATTGAACAACCGAGCGGAGAACTCGCACCAGCCGATGCGACGACGAAATAGAGCGCTTCAAGTCATCAGGCCGACTTCAGCGGTTCGTTTCCATCCACATCCGTTTGCCAACCTGTTTCGCTTTCCCCGCCACGCTCTTTCATCCGCCGACCATCGTGAACTGCGCAGCGCTGCCATGGAAACTTGGCGCGAAATCGCTCACGTCACTGCTGCATGAAACTTGGATGAGGACGCCACCACTGTACCTTGCAAGCGATAACTTTACGGTGCCGTCGTCCGGTAGCAATGTTGCCGCGATGAGCTGCTGGACGCGGCCCGTCTTCAACAGGAACTTCGTGAAGGCGCCCCTACCTGGCAAGGCGCCTTCGAGGTCGCTGTCGAACGGTGCGAGGAAACCGATGTCGCTGAGCCGCCTCGGCTGATTCGCCCGGCAAGACGGATCCCCCGCGAATTCGTATGAGCCCCCCAAGCCGCTGGAGAAGATCAATCCCCTCGTGGAATTGTCGCGCGGGTCCGGGAGCGAACCATCGATGCGTATGGTTGAAGCCATATTGGATCTCCATTGGTAACTCGGACGAGGTCAAAGTCGGCCGCGCATCACGCCATCAGCGTCTGGATTGCCTAGAACTTGATTCCCAACGCGTTCTCGACGGCGGCTGCGGGATTGACCAGGCCAAACGACAAGGGGTCGCCGTCCGAAAAGCTGCCTGATCCCCAGTAAAGCCCTACGACCTGGTTGTTGAAATCCACGACGACCGAACCGGAATCGCCGTGATCGCCAAACACGATCGATTGCGGGAAATCGGCATGTATCTGGATCTGATTGATGAAGGTCCGCCTGGTCGTGAGCGTTCCATCGGAAGCGGTAACGGCTGGCATATTGGGGAAATCGAGTGAGAAGCTCCCTTCAATTCCGCTGATCCAGCCAAATGTCAGGCCTGTGGTCCGGCCACGCTTGCGAACTTGCATTGCTACCTTGGGAGGGACCGTGCCGGATACCGCGCCGATCTCGAGAACTTCCAGCTGGGACGCCTCTGTGAGCGTGCAGATGGCCGCATCGACAAACCCTTCCTCCGAGGTTTCAGGGAAGGACCAGTCGCGAAGCGTTCCAATCTGCGTGCCGGCCAGGATGCCAAGCGGGCCCGGCTCCGGCTGCACCATTGGATCGCCCGACGCCCGATTGCTGTCGACGCACATGACATGGAAGTTGCTCAGCCCATAGCGGATGTTGGGAGTAAGGGTGTCTGTCACGATGGCGCCTAAGGTGCCGGCATGGACTGTAGCGTCGGCCGTGAAGAATCTGGAGGACGCCATAGACGAGCCGCCCACGACCGGCCGGTGTGGCGACTTGTCGGGTAGTCCTGTCGTCTTGAAGACCCGTTGGATCACCACTGCCGGAAACGGAAAGAACTGGATTGCCGCAAGGATCTCGGGCGCGATGAAATTCGCGTCCGCGACAAAAATACGCAGCACCAGGTCCTCGGGATCGGGGTGCTCCTCGTCGCGGACGCCGAAATCCATGCCCGTGATAAGCCCGGCCGCAAAAAGTGGTCGCTCCAGCTCATTCTTAGCCGCGATCACTTCGGGGGGTATTTCCATGCTCGCCTCCATTAGCCGTCCAGGCTGTCGATTTCGTTCATCCCAACATGTTAGCGTCACGTGACCGTCGAGACCCCGGGAAGCATCCTCTCGATCTACCGCCGGACCCCCGGGACATTGTCGGCGTTTGCTGCAGCTACGACACGCGCTACGCTCGAGCTACGCCCGCTCGTCAACCAGCGTCATGGCACGGGCTCGCTTTCCTCCATCACGTCGAACCTTATCGTTCTCGCCGGCGGATTTCGCAGCACCCGGCGCTGACGCTGGACCCAGAGAACCGGCCGACCGGTCATGTCGCGCGCCAGCTGCCAACGGCGCTCGAGCTCAAGTCCGCCGCGCGCCATGGCCGCTGCGGAAATCCTGTGTATCTGTGGGGCCGCGGCGGTTCCGGCCTTAAGCACCTGCGCCTCCGGGTGCGGTGTTGGTCGCGGAACCTGGAGCGAGTAGTCGGCCAGTCCCCATTGCGTGAAGGCCGGCTCGCTCTCGGCTTTCCAGTCGAGAATATAGGGATGCCAGCGCGATTCGACGCCGGCCGCCGGAACATAGGTGTATTGCCTCTTTCCCGACAAGTTGCTCACTGGCACGGCCGCGGGGTACTGCGGATGCCCATCATCCGGTTCACCGCCAACCCCGTTGACCTCGCGCGTGTCGACGATGCGCTCGAGCGCCCAGAGCACATTGCTGTGCTCGTCGACGCCGAACTGGACACGCTCTACGGGAGCGCTTTCGAGCGGCGATTCGGCGACCGGCCAGAGCACCAGCGACTCGTCTTTGAGCCCATCGCATTTGAAGATCGAGAAATCGCCAGGCGCATGAAGGCCCGGGTATTTGATGTTGGCGTTGTCGAGGTCTTCGCTCGAATACGTCTTGCCGAACGAATCGGTAACCGAGAGAGAGCGGATGGTGACGATGTGGCCGGCCTTTGCGGCCACCGGAAACAGGAACCAGTCGTCGCCGTGCGAGTAAACCAGATCGACCAGAAGCATGGTCGCAAAATGGGCCGTGTCGGGCGGGTATCCGCCTATATCGACATTGGCGTCCTCGATTTCCCAGAAGCGGCTGTGCGGCGCCCCGGGATATTCCAGCGGCATGGGGATTGTCGCGCGCATCGCCGTGGCCGCCGCCGGTTCCGCCAACGGGCTCTCGGTCGCGGCGTCGGCCGAGTACCAGTCCATCGGACCGCCATGGTGGTCGATGACCGCCAGCGGCCGCTCCGCCGTGTCGAATTGGGTGTTATAGTTGAGCCGGAAGGAATCCCAAGCCTGGGGACTGTCGGCCGGTGGCGCGTCGCCGCCAAAAGCCGCTTCAGCTATGCCGAGCCGTTCACGGCCAAGCCAGATCGCGCGACCATCGAGCCGGCCGGCAAAGGCGTCATAAGGTGGCGGCGGGTCGAGAAACCGCACGCCCTTAGCCTCGGCCGTGGCTGGGTTCGCTGCGAAGCGCTCGCCGACGCGCACTCGGCGGCCTATCGTCCACCAATCGTCCAGCTCGGATTCGACAAGGGCCTCCGCCGGCACGACGGTCGGATCGAACGCCGGATCGCCAGCCAGCGGGGCGATCGGCGTTCTCGTCACCGTGCAGTCAATCCGCACCGGTGACGAAGCATTTTCGCCCTGGTGTTCGCCCATCTGCCATTGGCGGGCGAGCAGCCACAGTGGGTCGTGGACGCGGGCCGCAAATCCGTTCTGCAGATCGCGGTCTCCGGGCCGGGATTCAAGCCGATGATACCTGTCGATGCGAAGAACCATGTCGGGTTACCGCCAGTATTGGGTGCCATTGTCGAGACGTACGCGCAGGGGGCTCGCCCCATCGAACCACATGCTCGGCGCGACCGGGTGCCCGACCACATCTTCGGGGCGGGCCGCTCGGGCGCGCAGCAACTCCCGCGTTTCCATCAGGATATCCAGCGTCCCGGCCGCATCGAGCCGCCTGTCGGATCGAGGCGGCACCGCGAGCAGGATCGCCTGCGGCGGCCGCGCGGCGGGTGCGTTGAAACCAAAAGCGGCGTAGGTGCTGCGTTCAGCCATGGGCACAGCTTCTGTGAACTGGTCGATCAGCGCGACAGCGACATTTGAGCCCTGCCAGGCTTCGCTTGACCCGAAGGCAGCCACGAACCGCTTCAGGTCAAGTTTGGTCACGTCGCCCGCCTGGCGTTTGGCAGCGTTGCCGGCAACGACAGGCTTCCGCCAAGGGTCGTCGGGCGCGTTCGACCACGCCTCCAGCGGCTGCATGCGACCAAGAACGCGCGCCTCAAGCTGGATCGCCTCCAGGCGCGCAAGCGATGGCCGCACGGCGGCCGTCACCGCAAGCCATTCGTCTTCAAGCCTGGCATCGACGGCACCCACATCGAGCGCGGCAGCGTCGCGCAGTGCCTGGGTCGACCATTTCGCGGTCACCGCCAGCCTGCCGCCGGGCGCCACGACGTCTCCGATCGCACGAGCGAGCTTGACCGGTGAGAGCTTGCGCGTTTCAGGATCGGCGATGTCGGGCGCGTGGGAAAGCCTGCCGTTGAGAGCGTCTTTGGCGCTGGTGACCAGCCCGGCCAGAACGTCGGGCGTTGGAACTAGATCCCCGAAGAGTATTGCAGCCACAATGTTGCGGGGCGTGCTGCCGGCAGGCCCGACAATACCCCATGCGAGCGCCCGGCGAAGCCACGCGATGCGCTGGACATCGGTGAGGCCAGCCGCCTCGGTCTCCGCGATGAATGCAGCAAGCGCATTGCAAAGCGCCTCGTATCGATCTGCCAGCTCCGTGCGCATCGTCTGTTCGAATGGCTGCAGGACATCGTTGGGAACCTCCTGCTGCAGCGCGACGTCCGAGATGGATGCCGGACTGGCGCCCAGCGTTCCGCCAAGCTGCCGGATCAGCCTGTGCGCCGGTGGGGCGGTAATCCTGGCGTCGGGCTGATGTGCCTTGCTACGCACGATCTCGGCCATGAAATCTTCGGATATGAAGACCGTTTCGAGTGGGGTGAGGCCGAGGTCGGCAAGCGCGACCGTTTCCGTTTGCTCGACCCCGTTTTCTTCCCGGGTCGCCGTCCACGACCACTGGGCGGGGTCGCCGAAACGGCTGCCGAGCAAGCCGGCGAGCGAGGCGTCCGCAAGCTCGAGTGGCGAACCGCCGGCATCCGGTATGCGATGGGGAAAGACTGCCAACACGCTGGTGCCGAGACGATAGCCAGAGGGCGGCGTATGCACGAACTCAAACGCTGGCGGGCGGCCGAAACCCGCCGCTGCGTCCATTGCATCCGCGGCGAGGTCGGCATGGCCAGTCACGACCTGATGAACGCCTTCGGCAACCAGCAGATCGCTGTAGGCTTCCAGTGCGGACTTGAGATTTCGCAGCTGCTCCAGTTGCCTCCCGTATTCGGCAGCATCGTCGCTGAGAACGCCGGCGATCGCTCCGGCGAGCAGCCCATCAAGAGCATCGATCCCGTGGCAACTATCGCGGGTGTCGGGCTTTTCGGGACGCAGCGGCTTGGCTTGGCGCAGGGTCCTGACGCGGTCGGGCCGGCCGACAACCCCCTCGACGCGGCGGCCGACCACTTCAAAGATGTGGAAACCCATCCGCACCTCGTCGGCCATCTCGACGGCGAGACGAACGCTGATGGAGGAGAGGTCCATCTTCCATATGTTGCGGCCGTCGGCGGTCAGCTCGTCATTCGACGACAGGTACTTGTCGCGCAGGATGATGCTGGTCAGCGCTTGCGCGTGCGAAGGCGCGTGCAGGCGGCCCGCCCGTGTGGGACCCGGCTTGCCGAGGAAGGGGCCATCGACCCAGCCATAGGCGCCGAGACGGTGGCGGTCGCGGCCGCCGGTAGCATGCTGCCGCAGCCGCCGCCACGCGATCGCGGTCGCAAAGGAATCGATTCGATGCCCGGCCGAATCCAGCGTGGCCCGCAGTATGCGCTCCAGCTCCGCATGTCGCTCGGGCGGGAGTTTGAGTTGGTTGACGGGCTCTCCGGATTCCGGATTGAGCGGATCGCGGTCCTTCACCAAGTGCTGATCGAGCTCGGAGACGAGGCGGAAGACGTCTTCCCGATGAAGCTGCATGAGCTTGCGGATCAAATCCTCGCCCAATCCCGCCTGCTCGGAATCGGAGAAGCTGGTCTGAAGGACCTCGATCGGTGTGAGTACTTCAGGATCGTCCCAGATCAGCGGATTTTGCAACGGGCCGTTTATGTGGTGGACCGACTGCATATACCAGGCCTTAGCCAAGAGAACCGACTGGATCACCAGACGCACCAGCAGGCTCTGCGGAACGATTCCCCCCAACGTTCGACCGTAGAATACGGAGGCGAACTGGTCGGCTTCGATCTGGTAGAGGTCCTTCACCATGTCCGTCAGCGTGAGCTGCGGCGGCAAAAGCCGCCTTGAGCCAAGTAGCGGCAGCCGAAGCTGTGCAAGGTGCCCTGCCGCGAGATAGGGGCGCGACGCCCGGTGCTGCAGCACCTCGCTGGCGGGCTCCCAGAATTTCTCCGCCATTTGCATGAAATCGGCGTGCGGCACGGGTGGGTAAGCGTGGGCGAGCTGCTCGGCGGCGACGAACGACCGGTACGAATAGCGGGCGCTAACGCCCGGCCGGGCAAGATGTCCGAGCAGGCCTGTGGTGTCGGCTCCGACGATGGTGCCGCGGCGCGTCGCAGCATCCGCCCAGGCGGGTACCAGCGTCGACAGCCCCTTGATGATCTTCTCTTCGATGCGTTCGAAGTCGCCCCCGTCGGAGGCTTGCCAGTTGCGCAGCGAGGTTACCGGCAAGACGCCGTATGGTTGCGCGCCGATGCGGAGCGGCAGCAATGGGCCTTCTACGTGCAACACCTCGAGCGCCCAGCGCCAGAGGACAAGCGCCTCGTTGCCGCCGTTCCAGACATCGCGGAAATAGTGCCCCCAAAGCACCGGCCACAGCGTCCTCAGCAGCAGTGTGCTGTCCTCCACATCATGAGATGATCCGGCCAGATAGGGCAAGGCGCCGCTGTCCCCGCAAAGCGCCTCGGCAAGCTCCCGCACGCCTGCGCCGGTTTCGCCGGCGAGGCGCCTGCCTGCGATGACCCGCCAGGACTCGCTGTCGAGCGCAAGATCGGCGGCGGGCGTGCCCTGGATAGTGTTCGTTGGCGCGCCGAGGCGGACCAACGCCATCTGTCCGGCATCGACATGGGCGCGGAAATGCTCGGCTGGCGCCTCATCGCCGATCCCATAGACATAGAGGGCGGCGATCGTCTCCGGCGTCACGCCCGGCGGCAGCGTGAATTCGCCACCCATGCCGACGGCCTGGGCTCGCGGCCAGGAAATGAGCCAGCTATCGAACGCGTCGTCGCCGGCGGGAACCTTGAATTCATCAACGGGCAGATTTGGCTGCAACACCCCAATGTCCAACGCCTGCTGGTTGTTGTCGACCACCGTCACGACGAGTTCGCGCGGCAGCCCGCCGATCCGCTCTGGTAGCGGCCGCCCTATCCGATCTTGCGGGATGGCGGCGACAAAGGCGCCGTCCTGAAGCGCGGCAGGGAAGGTCGTCACTAGCCACGCCGCCCGCGGCGGCGTGAGGCGACTTGACAATTGCTCCCACGCGACGACGCCCTCGGGGTGCAGCAGCCATTCGACCGGGTCGGTGCCCGGAGCAGCCCCCATCACCTTCGACCGCCCCCAGAACTCGGCTAAGAATTCAGCCTCTATCGGCGTCACGCTGGTCTGGTCGCGGCGGATCGAGGCCTCGTCTGGAACGACGCGCAGCAAGACTGTCCAGCCGCCCTGCCGCTCCTCGAAAAGCGTCTCCAGGCGCAAGGGCAGCATGACGCCGATGTCCCGGAAGGGCGACCCGCGGGGCTCGGGCTGGCGCAGCCAGTGACCGAGGGCGAAGCCAACAAGCTGGTCGACGGAGTTCGCATCGGCCCCGGCGGTGGCGATCTCGTCGAGGAAGCCGGGCCGTGGCGCCGGACCGCCACGCGGCAGCGCCTCGATCGCCGCCGCCACGTCGCCTGTCAGCAAGGGCGGCTGCCCAGTCGCGACAATCGCCGGATCGGCCTCGACCAGGGGCAGCAGACCGGCCGTTGTCTCCCACAAAAAATCCCTGGCAAGCGCCGCGCCGTGTTCGTCGCTCACGTCGAAACGATCCTGCGTGAGTTGGGTCCGCTCGCCATCGAGATCCGCGTGCAGCGCCTGAGCTCCTGCCACGCGGCCCTGGAGCACCAGACCATGCGCCAGGTCGGCTTCTGCTGCGATGTCCAACTGCAGGTCTGCGATTTGCTGGTCGAGTGCGTCGATCGCGTGCCCGACTACGCCGAGGCGCCGATCCCGGTGCTCAAAGGTCATCATCCGTTTTGCGCCTGTCGTTCGAGTTCGGCTCCGCTGATCGCAACGCGCGTGGGCTTGTCGATGGTTCGTTCGGCGAATTTGGCACTGTTCGGCCACGCCAATCCCTGGTCGTTGCGGAAGCGCAGTTCCGACGGCGGCTCGTCGAGCACCAGCCAGAACTGGTCGAGCGTCTGTGGGTCCACGTCGAAGGCGAAGAAGACGAGGTCCGGCTCCATCTGGCCGAAGAAGATCGGACCAAAGTAGCGGCGCTGATTGCGGTCCGCAGGCGCATCGGCGAAGTTGGGCGGAGCCTGGAGCAGCGTGTCGGGATCATCGCCCGGCAGCGGGCGAACGAGATAGACCAGTGTCGACGGATAGCGGCGGAACAGCGCGGTACGAAATGCGATGACGAGGTCCTGCTTGCCGGTGGTGTCACCGGGTTTGATCGCCTGGTGCGAAAGGTCGCCGACATCGTCTGCGCCGGGTTCGCCGAACGGCTTGGATGGCCAGTCGACGACCGGCCGTATGTCGGCCTCGCGCTTGGCGGTCTCGTGGTTGATGTAGCCCCAGAACATCCGTAGTGGCGTGCTGACGCGGGGTGCAGGGAGATTGCGCCAGCGCATTTCGCTCAGGAATTGCGTGTTGATGCCGACCATGAAGGCATCGACGAAGGTCGGGTTCGTCTGCAGCGAAACTATCGAATTGGGCGGAATGGCCCCGGCGCCCGGCAGCAGCCATTCGCGCTCGTGTCGGTTCACCAGCGTCCAGGTCGGATAGTCGAGCCCGATCGGCGCTTCGGGCGGCGCCAGCGTGGCGAGATCTAATCCGGTGATTGTGGCTTTTACGCGCACCCAGGCGGGCGGCATTGCCTGTGTCGGGTCGATCGCGCCGCCAACGATCGCGGCTAGGTCGCCGAGCTTTGCGGGGCGCCGCCCGTCCGGCTCTTCGGGCCGCGGCAAGGCGGCTCCCAGTCCGCCTTCCTGCGACTCCCCGCGCAAATTGCCGGCAAGGCAAGACTCGATCGCCGCCAGCATCGTCTCGCGATCGAAGAACCGTGTTGGCCGTCCCGATCGATCAAGGAATGGCTGGAATTGGCTGAAGAAGTGTTCGATTAACTCGCCGCACTGAAGACCGAAGGCGTCGTTTACCACTGCCACGAAATCGCGGATCCGCTCGTCGTCGACAGGCTGGCCGGCGAACTTCTGCAATATCTCTTCAAGCCGCTCGTCGAATGGAGGCAGCCCGAGCGCGTCCTCTAAGGGCTGCTCGCCTAGCGCCCTGGCGACCGCATCGACGTGGGGCAACCCGGGCGGAGCTTTCTCGGCCCTCTCCGGCGCCTCGTTAGCTGCTGCCAGGAAGGCGGCGCGGTCGATGCGGCCGTTGGAAAAGCGCGAGCGCGCCGTGCCGTTGCGCAACAGGCGCTGCGCCGCGCTCGAGAATATCGCACTGTCGAGCGTCCTGGTTTTGGACGTGACGTAGCCGAGCAGGGTTCCTTGACCGTCGGTCAACATCCGGCCCATCGCGGGGCCGAAAAGCCTGAGCTCCAGTTCCGCCACGTCCGGCAGCCGGCGTCTCCACAATCTCCTGGCGGCATCCAGGCCGAATGCGAGATGGCCGACGCGCTGCGCGGCATCCTGCAATGCGCCCGCTTGCTTGACGGCCGCGTCCATCAGCGATTCCTGCTCGACGACGCCCATCCACAGCCCGAGCCCGGCAACGCCGCGGTGACGCGGATCGTCGTTCATCGACTTTGTCCATTGAGTCGTTGATGTGTCCTCTTTCCATAGGCCGCCATAGTTCGGCAGTTGCATGATGTCGCGTAGCGGCGGGGGCGGTACGATCTCGGGCGGTTCCACGTCCGCCAGCTCGTCGTTCAGGCGGTCAAGATCGTCGCGAGCTGCCTTGACTTGGACGGGTTCGCTCGGATGGTTCTTGAGCGAGGTGATGGCGCCGCCCAGCGTCAGTTTTGCGTCGACATTGGTGACAGGCCGACGATAGCGAAGGTCGGCTATCCCCAGGCCGCCTGATGGCCGCAGCTGCAGCGCGGTTGCGAGCGTCTCGAAATCCCCTTCTTCCGCCGCCTGAAAGCGCCAGCTGAAAAAGGCCGGCAACGCCTCGAAATTGCGCTGGGCGCCCTGCCACATCGCAGCGCCGGTGGCGGTGAACGTCGGAACGATGACGGCGACGTGGTCGCGCAACGGTACCAGCCGGCGCGGCGAGAGAAGCCGCGAGAAAGTGACGGCGCCTTCGGTCTGAACGTGTGCCCAGAGATGGGATTTCGCCAGATCGTGATCCTCCAGCACCTTGTTTTCGAGGCGGGTGACGAATCCGCCCTCCGCGCCGAGCTCGTCAGTCGTGCCGACTAGCAGCACCATCCAAGGCTTGAGGCCGATCGATCCCGCGGCCGACGGGTTCGGCGTGTAGCGCCACGGCAGGTCGGCTTCATGGAAATCGACATGGACGAACTTGGTCGTCTCGGCGTCGGGCGTAGATGGCTTCGGCGCCAGATGCCTGATCGCTACAGCAGACCTCAGGCCGCCGACATCGCTTGCCGCCGGAAACAGGACGGGCACTTGGCCTTGCAACGCTGGCTGGCTATCGCCAAGATCGTCCAGCGTCAGGGTCAGCGATCTCCCGAGGCGGCCGCCCGCCTCCTGTGCTTCGGACAGGATTTTCGAGCGCTGCCAGGCAAGGAATTTCATCGTCGCCATGGCTAGATCACTCCCACGACGTTGACGGTCTGGGCGGTCGCCGGCTGGGCAACGCCTTTGCCGCTCCGCGTCAGCAGGAATGCCTGCGTCGAGCTTAGATTTTTCTGCAGCACGCTGCCGGCAGAATCATGCGCGTTCCAAATCTCCTGCGAGGCAGTGATGCGTGGCGCGCCTGGCTGGACAGTGGCGATGCCGGATCGCTCCCGCTGCATGCTGGCAAGGGAAGCCAGCATGTAGCCGGCTGCCTCGATGAGCAACGGGAAGAGGAAACGTTTCGGCAGCTTCACAAGCTTGAGCATCACGGTGCAGTCCTCGCTGGCGCCGAAGCTCGGTTCCAGAAGCGAGATGCGGATGCCGGACTGCGCCTGCGTGAAGCGTGCATTGTTCAGCACCTCGGATTCGGCAAGTGTCAGGTACGTGCCGGCCCCGAACCAGTCCTGCTCGATGCCGGCCGATGCGTCGGGCGTCGCAAGCGTAAGGTGGTGGTTGCCATTCTGCCCGGGCGCCAGGGGCGCACCTTCAAAGCGTTGGAGATCAAGACCGAAGGGTACGCGCCTCTGTTCCCAGATGATCGCGCCGACCGCGCCAACCACCGGAATATTGTTGACGAGCGTCGGGGCGCCCTGGCGCAGCACGACGCTGCGGTCCTCGCCCTCGCTGCGCGTGTTGTCGGGCTTAGCGAACTCGGGCGCCAGCAGCGCGACAATATTGGTGATGGCGGGAACCTGGCTGCCGCCACTGCTTCCTAGCTGGATGGTGACGCTCTCGGAAACTCTCACGAACAGCACTTTCACCGAGGCTCTTGCCTCGATGACCAGCGGTCCGGGGCCGCTCAGTTTGCCCTGCAAGCGCACGCCGCAAAGCGATTCGCCGAATATCTCGATATCGAAACCGGCATCGATCGTGGCGACGAAATAGAACGGCTCGAACTGGACCATGGCGTCGAAGCGGAGCCAGCCATGCGCGGAGATGGGACCTAGCTCGATGCCGGCTTCGACGGCGGCGCCGATCTGGAACGTATTCGACGTCAGCGCGAAATAGTTCTCAAGCTTGAACCAGGCGATGCCCACCGAGGCACATGTGCCAGCGCGGGCGAGGCGCGGCAGTTCGAGCCCACCCGGATTGAAAGATGGGTGGAAGCCGCCGACGCTGAACAGGAAATAACCATTGTCGCCATAGGCGATGCGCAATGCGATGCCGCCGGTGATCTTGAACACTTGCATCACGTGCGAATTGACGAGCACTGCGTCGAAATAGATCAGGCTCTTGGTGAGATCGATGCCGCCGACGAAGTCCATGCGCAGGTAGACGAGGGCGAACTCTTCCGAGCCGATGACCAGCCGTGCCGAGCCGGCGATGAAAATCTGCCGCGGCCCCGGAAGCTCGATGAAGATTCCAGCATCGAGACGAAGCAGTTCGAGCCATGAGATCTGGAAGGTCGGCCCCACCAGGAACACGCCGCGCGCCGCCGGGAAAAGGCGCGGAAGCTGGCCGATGACAGTCAGGGCGTTGTTGGTCGGATTGTCGCAGAACAGGATCTGACCGCTTGTTCCCGAGGCAAGCTGTTCGCGCAGCACGTCGGTATCAGCACGCCGGTTGATGCCGACTAGCCCGCCAACGCCGGTGATGGCGAAGCCGAAGCCGATCTGCACGCCCGGCAGCGGCAGCCTTATTCCGAGGATGCCCACGAAGGCCGGTGCGCCGTCCGCCTGTCCGAAAAGCGCGAAGGCGTCGACGCCGATGCCGATCACCTTCAGTTCGAGCCCGCCGGCATATTCGTCGTTGCCGAGCTTGGCGAGGAAGCCGCCCCCGGCCACCGGGCCGGCCTCCAGCGAAACGCCGAGCGCGGTAGGGCCCTCAATGCCGAGGAAACCATCGTCCCAGTGCCCGAACCAGGCGCCCATCCCGTCGGCCACGATGCGCACCGGCCCGAATGCGCCATTCGCGCCGAAGTGCAGGACAATGCGCGAACGCAGGCTTTCGCCGGCAAGCTTTGCCTCGATGCGGACCAGAACACGCTCGATCGTCAGGCCGGCGGCGCCTCCGCCTACGCTGAGATTGACAGGAACGGTGAACTCGGTGGCCAATGGCGGCAGGCCCGCTTGTCCACCCATCGTCTGCAGGCCGACGCCCTGCAGGTAGCCGATCGAGATCTCCGTTTGAAACCGCACCTCGGCAGGGAGCGAGACGATGCTGGAAAGCAGACCCAAAGGCTTCGTCGAAAAAACGAAGGATACACGCTCGACGATCCCCCGCAGGCCGAAGAGCGGCGAGCCTGCCAGCACATTTGGTTGCAAGCGAAGAAGCAGCCGCGCCGGACCCACCTCCAGCCTTGTGTCGCCGGGTGGTCCAATGATCGCCGCCCCGCCTTGTGGATCGAACCGCAAGCCGGCCTCGAACACGCCGCTTGAGGCGAGAGCGGGATCGAAGGATCCGTTCTTCATGACGAGGCGGTAGGTCTGCGCTCCGGCATCGGTCGTCGATGCAACCAGCCGGACGCCGCTGCCGAGGTCGAGCGAACCTGCCACGAAGGCCGTTGCATTGCTCAATTTGAGCTCGACGCCGAGGCCGTCCAGCCTGTTTGCGCCCAGAACGTCCGGCCCGACTACTGCCAGGTAATCCGTTAGGAGCGCCGCGCCTTCGGCCGCCTTGGCCTTGAACGAGGCCACGTCCAACGGCGGCGTGATCGGCATACCAAGCTTGAGCGGCGAATTGATGAGATCCTGGACGAGTTGGATCAGATCGACTGCCCCGGCGGGATGAGGGTCGGGCAGCGCAGCATATCCTTGCTGCGCATATTCCAGCTTCAGGAGCTCGCGCGGCGAAAACAGCAGCAACCCGGTGAGTACCTGGGCGACTTTCAGGTCATCGAGGTCCTGTATGCGCGAGAGCAGAACCGCCAGGC
Source organism: Mesorhizobium sp. M0954 (assembly GCF_040319155.1). Taxonomy (NCBI): domain Bacteria; kingdom Pseudomonadati; phylum Pseudomonadota; class Alphaproteobacteria; order Hyphomicrobiales; family Phyllobacteriaceae; genus Mesorhizobium; species Mesorhizobium sp. M0954. Next base: position 44,976 of record NZ_JAMYNR010000037.1, read on the forward strand.
TCGTATCGCCGGGCGAGCGCAAGAACGCGTCAAGCCGGTTCCAGGCGAGGCGAAACGCGAAGGCGCGTGGGTCGAGATCGCGAAACTCGATCTCGATCAGGCCCGCCAACGTCAGTGCCTCGGCCAGCCGGGGCGCGCGAATCTGCAGCGCGCGGACGATGATGGTGTCCCTGAGCCCTACGTCGTTGAGCACGCCGTCGATCGTATCAAGCCAGTCCGCTATGCCGTTGTGGTTCGGATCGAGCTGGATCGCAGTGAGCTTGTCCTTGATATCGGCAATGTCGCCGAGCTTGCCGGGCGGTGCAGGATCGCCTCCCGCCGGGTCCCCCTCGAGGCTTTCCTTGAGGAAATCGATAATCAGTTGAACCAGCGAAGCCACGGCGACTTGTCCCTCTCTGCACGATGGTCACGCCTGTCGCGACCGCTTCCACGCGAAGTTCAGAAACCGAGGCCGATGCCGCCGTCGAAGGTGTAGGTGTTGAAAGAGTTCGACTCCACTGAACTTCCCGCCACCCACCGTGCGTTGATGAAGACGTGAAACGTGTATGTGCCGGGAGCTATCTCGTTCGGCGGAATGTTGACGATGTGCGCCAGGGTCAACGCTGGCACAAGCCCGTCGACCTGCTCCTCTCCTTGCCAAACCGTGACGTTGCCGTTGCGATCGCCGGTGATCTTGCCGGCCTCGCTGTACGGCCCGGCGACGAGGATGCTAGCGTTCCAGTCCGTCGACTGGACGGCAAAATCCTGGCCGGTGTAAGGCATCGTGGGGTTTGTTGATCTGGAGGCCAGATTCCTGCCTTGCGGCGTGAGCAGCGGGCCGAAAGTGAGATTCGGGTGCATGATGGGCCTCTCCGCAATACGAAGAACAAAGGCCCCTCCACATTCCCCATGGGAAGCGTATTACAGAATCCGGCGTTTGAGCAATCCAAATCGTCAATCCATCGCCAAGAAAATATTTGTTAGTGATTTGGGGGCGAAAGCAATACCAGTAAGACAAAGGTTTAGGCTCGTCGGTTGGCGCGTTTCATTAAGTATTGCCTAAAAATCTATGCTCTCGACGAGCTTCCGTCGCAAATTCAGAAACGCCCATCGCTTGGTCGCTTCATCGCGCGCCCGCGAATGAATTTCCGGTCAAAAATATGCGATGGACGCGCTGATCAACGGGTCCGAACTGCCGCCGGGAGCGTTCACGATTGCCGTCGCGACGCCGTTTCCAGGCGGCACAATAGCGACGATCCGCTGGTCACTCTGGACCTCGAACGACAGGGCGGCCACGCCACCAAACGACACGGCTGAGGCGAGCTGAAAGCCAATGCCGTCGATGTCCACCTGATCGCCACCCTGTGAATTGCATTGGAAAGGCGATATCGACGACACCTGCGGGATGGGCCAGAAGAGTGAGATACCCAGTTCCGCAGCGGTCGTTTCTATGTCGCTCGCATAACCATACGTGCCTCCCGTCCCGCCACAATGGAGCCCGACTACCTCGCCGCTGAGTTTTCTGACCACGAGCGAGCCGGAATCCCCGCTGTTGCTCCATTCGGTGGACAGGTTGGAGTCGACTGTGACTTCGAACTGATTGCTCAGGATTGACCCGCGGTTCTCATAGGCTCCGATCGCCGTGATGACCCCATGTGTCAACAATGTCGTCTTGCCACGTTTCCGCACCCGGTCATTCAGCTGGGGAACCGCTGACCCCGTGATCGGACCGATCTGCACGACCTCTGCTGCTGCCGCCCGCCCGATCGAGAAGCAGGCCGCATCCGTGAAGCCGATCGGCTTGAACGGCGGCAGAAAGCTTGGCTCGGTCGGGAACGATGAGCGTGCAAGGGTACCGAGCAGATCAGCGGAAGACGGCGGCAGGTTTGAAAATTCCGGCTGGTAGACAGCCGTCCCTACAGCCGATCCCAGCACATGCTCGTTGCTTAATGCCGCGTAGTTGTCCGGTGTTGTTTTCCCGCGCTATCCCGCCCATCGTTCCGCTGGAGGAAACAAGAAGTGAGGTAAGTCTGCCGACAGAAATGCCGCCGACGACAACTGGATAGCGCGCCAGATCTGCTTCGATCTGCGGATCGCGCTGAACGATCGTGATTGGGATTCCCGATATATCGGTGGGGATTCCGGGTGGGACATTCTGCAGATCCGAGACCAGGACGCGAAGGACGACCTCGTCGGCTATCACTCCGTCCTGTTCTCTCAGGCTGACATCCACACCCCGGACTCCGGGAATGCCCATAACCATCGGGATTAAGGCACTTTGCGCAGCGAGCAGTTCGGGGGGATATCCATTGCCACCTCGCACTGATTCCCAAAGGGGATCTCAGATTAACGCCTCATTTCAGACCGGTTGCGTGTACCCCTTGAACACACCATACGCCTGCCTTGTCGGTTTCAGCCAAAGGACGCACGAGAGTAGTCGGCGCACTGAATGTGACGGTCGCCCAGGAATTCTCTGCGCCGAGCCACTTGGTGTTAGTCCAAAACGCCGTCTCAGTTCTGCTCAGAGGCGGAATCTTGTATTGCTCGAACCCGCCGTTTGCCCACAAGTCCGAGTCCAGGCTGGTAAGCTCGGCCATGCTCGGGAGCTGCCATCCCATTTCACCGATAGGGCCTCCTTGGCCGAGCGTCGCGCAGCGCTCCATGGCATCACTCAGCGTTACTGGCTCGTCGAAGACTTCCAAGCGGGCGACCAGACAAGTTCGCAGATCCAGGAAAGCTTTGCCGCCATGCTCGGCCAGCGGCCAGAACCGCTGCGCATCGAGTGGTTCACGTGTCTGCTTGTGAACGACGCCGCACCGTTCCTCTTGGGCCAAAACAGGTGACGCATTCGCTAGCGCGATGGCCGCCAGGTAGGGCAGGGCCCGATAGCTGCTCCGAGGGGGCCTGAAGGCCCGCGCCTGTCCCTGCAGGATCGTCAAGCCGCCGAGCAGGACGCGCAGCGGGGCGCCATGTCGCGAACACTGCCAGCGCCAGCGCTATCCAACCTTTGCCGGCGGCCAGTCTGATTTCTCGTTAAGCAGTCACTAAAGCAGTCAGCCCGCCTGCGGCCGGACGGCCGCCGCGAGAGCGCTTATGCGGCTGCGAGACCGGCAGCAGGATCCGCCGATGATCACGCTTTACGATACGAGCCGTCCGGCAATTGCTACAAGTTGCTCACAGCGGCTATTCCCTGCTCGAAGCGGTCTCTTCGACGTTTGCGGGAGATCATCCGCCCTTGCAACGGTCGGTCATGGACCTTCGCATTGCCTGACCGATACTTCCGTTTGATGGTCGCGCAGGCCGCGGCGGCGCAATCTCGTGTGCAGACGCCGTGTGGCCGTCCGCCGATCCACGGGGCCAGCGGCGGAGGCGGCCGATATGGCCGTGGCAAAGGCGATCAACAGGAGACAAACATGAGCACAAACATGAACGTGGACGACATTTCCGCTCGACCGGGGCCCGACGAGCTGGTTCCATCGCGCTACGCACTTAAGATCGGCGAGATTGACGTGCTCGTGGTCAGCGATGGGATCCTACCAATTCCAGCCCCGACCATCGCATACAACGTCGACCCGGCCGTCCGGACAGCCTGGCTGGAGGACGAATTCCTCTCGCCGGAGACGCTCGAGTGGCCGCTGAACGTGGCTGTGGTGCGCAGCGGCGACCAAACCATACTCGTCGACGCTGGGCTGGGGGCGGACCCGGAGTTGCACTTGCCGCGGGCTGGGCAGTTGATCCATCGACTGACGGCCGCTGGCATCGATCTGGCATCATTGACTGACGTGGTGCTGACCCACATGCACATGGACCACATTGGCGGGCTGCTCATCGACGGCGTGAAGGAGCGGCTGAATCCGCACCTGCGGATTCACGTTGCAGCCTCTGAGATCAAGTTCTGGGAATCGCCCGATTTCTCCCGCGTGTCCATGCCGCAAGGGTTTCCAGACGCGCTTCGGCGGGCAGCCAAGCGATTCGTCAATGAGTACCGCAGTCAGCTGCGCCCGTTCGAAGACGAACACGAGGTGGCGCCGGGGGTGGTCGTCCGTCGCACAGGCGGCCACACCCCCGGGCACAGCGTGGTCCGTCTGGCGTCAGGCGGCGACCGGCTGACGTTCGCCGGGGACCTCGTGTTCCAGGTCGGATTCGACCATCCCGACTGGCACAACGGCTTCGAACACGACCCCGAGGAGGCGGCCCGCGTCCGCGTTAGTCTAATGCGGGAACTCGCGGCGAACCGCGAGCCGCTGGTGGCCACTCACCTGCCGTTCCCGTCGGTCTGCCATGTGGCGGTCGACGGCGACGCCTTTCGTTGCGTACCGACGGTTTGGGACTACTGACCGCTTGCCGGGTGACGACCAACCTAGCCAATCTCCGTCGAGAGCCACCGCGCCATGATCATCTGTTCATGCAATGTGTTGAGCGATCAGGATGTCCGCTCCGCCGTCGAGGCGGGGCGGACGCGCTCGATTAGTCAGGTCTATGGCTGTCTCGGCTGCAGTCCCAAGTGCGGCCGTTGCGTGCGCGGCATCCTGCAACGGCTGCGCGCGGTCCTCCCAATCGTGACTCGGCTGCCGCAGGCCGGCTTTCTGGGAGTGACGGCCGCTTGTTGAGTCAAGATCGAACCACGACGAACACACGAGTTTGAACAACTGCTCGAGCGCCAAGGAGTCGCGGGTTGACGAAGGAGGCACGGACGCTGTCGCGCTGCAAAATGCGCGAGGGTTCGATTAATAGAGCGTTACCGCTTCCCCACACTCGCGGATCTCTGCGATTTTTCCATGGACATGATGTATTGTCTCGCTGCTGCTAAAGAGCAGTGGCGAACGGGAAAGTCTGACCGTAGACCGACTACGTTTTCCACGACGCGAGCCGCAGCTTTGCGCTGCGCATCTCGGTCGAAGAGTTCGATTTTGCTATTTGGCCGAAAGTCGCCCTCCGCCGACCTCACGCTGCTGATGAATGTGGCCTTCTGATCGCTCCCTCGCCGCATGTCGGTTGGCTAGCAGATGAGACACTGTCTCCTTGCTGACTAGAGTCCCCAATCTACGGATGCATCTATCCTAGACCTTCGCATGACATGACAGATGCTTCCGTTCGATAGTCTGGGCCTGCGCCCCGATGCATTGTCCGAACGACGGGAGCTGATGCGCCAGCGGTTGTCCGCTCGGTCAGGCAATCAACGCCGAACGCGAACGAGGAAGTCGTCATGAAGATCGTGGTTATTGGTGGCACCGGGCTGATCGGCTCGAAAACAGTCGAGAGGCTGCGTAACAAGGGCCATGAAGTCTTCGCCGCGTCACCGAACGGCGGCGTCAACACCATTACCGGCGAAGGCCTCGCGAAAGTGCTCGCCGGAGCGCAGACCGTCATCGACCTGGCAAATTCGCCCTCCTTCGAGGATAAGGCAGTTCTGGAGTTCTTCGAGACTTCCGGCCGGAACTTGCTCGCAGCAGAAAAGCTGGCGGGCGTGACGCACCACGTCGCACTTTCGATCGTGGGGGCCGAGCGTCTGCCCGATAGCGGCTATATGCGCGCCAAGATTGCCCAGGAAAAGCTCATTCGGAGCTCCGGCATCCCCTACACCATCGTCCACTCGACGCAGTTTTTCGAGTTTCTTGGCGGCATCGCGCAGTCAGGAACGGTCGGCGACATCACCACAGTCCCGAGTGCCTATTTTCAGCCAATCGCGTCTAACAACGTCGCGGACATCATGACCGAGGTTGCGCTCTCGCCGCCGGTCAACGGCGCGATCGAGATCGCGGGTCCGGAGCCGGTCCGCATGAGCGAGCTTGTCGCGCGATTTTTGAAGGCTACGAACGATCCGCGCAAAGTTACCGCGGATCCCCATGCGCGATATTTTGGCACGCTGCTGGACGACCGCTCGCTCGTGCCAAGCGACCATCCGCGCATCGGCACAACGCGCTTCGAAGACTGGTTCAGCCACGCCTCGCTCCACGGATGATGTGTGGCCCGCGCGCCTCAAGGTCAAGCAGGACGAGACAATCCTGAAGCTCAACCTCCTTCGGGTCCAGCTATGAGACCGGCAGAAATAAATGCAGGAAATGATGAAATGCCTTACCATGTAAGAGAACAAGCTGACGGCAATGGTTCCTCTGGATTCTATGTCTACAACGACGAGAAATACGTCGCCGGCCCGCGGTTCGAAGGTTGTCAGGCTACGAACTACATCGAGACACTGACTGATGGCCGCTATATAGCAAAGGCTGACAGAACCACGGTCATGCGAGGCCGCAGAAGTAACGGCAAACTTGTACTGCGCGAGAAGCGCGATCATCAACCCCATTTGCTCGCGCCGCGTCCCCTCGGCGAGAGCCTGATCCCCGGCCGCCCCTCCCATCGGCCGGCGATCCCCCATCACAACTAGGAGCCAAGACAATGATCAGGACTACACTCCTCATCGCTGCTGTCGCAGCCATCTCCGCAACCGGCGCTCTGGCCGACGATTCGCACGGCCCCAGGGCCACGCTGGTCTACGACCAGCCGCTACCCAACGTTCCAGGCAAGAGCATCAAGGGCGTGCTTGTCGAATATGAGCCCGGCGGCAGTTCCCAGGCGCACACTCACGCAAAGTCGGCATTCATCTATGCCACGGTCCTCGAAGGAGCAATCAACACTCAGGTCAATCACGGTCCGATAAAGACTTATCGGGCCGGCGAAAACTTTTCTGAGTTTCCGGGTGATCATCACACCTTCGAGGAGAATGCCAGCAAGACGGAACGCGCGCGCATGCTTGCCGTGTTCGTTGTCGATACGAACGACACCAACCTGACGACATCCGAAAAATGAGCTCGACAGCAGGCGATCTCTCGGAGGATTTTGATGCAAATCGAACAACTCAACTCGATGACGAAGGCTCGCCTGATGGTGCTCGACGCCCAATGCAGCGGTGCAAGTCGCTGCTCTTTCGCTTTCGAAGCCCGGTATTGGCCTCGTCGTCGTGTGTGACGACAATGGAGCGGCTGCAGGCGTGCTAAGCAAATCCGACCTCATCCGCCACCTCACCGGCGCAGGATCGCCGACGCCGCCGGCCGCACAATGCATGGATTTCCGTAGGGTGCAGTCGGGAATGGTGGGACTAGGTTACTGAGGTGAGTCCATCAGTCCAGAGTCAATTGCTGAGCAAGTTGCTGCACGAAGCGCCAACAATCCCCTGAAGGGAGGTCTGCGCCGTGACTGATCATATTGTCCTCGTGGTAGATGATGACGAGCGCGTTCGGGAGGCTCTGAGCGAGTTGCTCGCTTCACACGGACTGCGTGCCCTCGCCTTTGGATCGGCTGGGCACTATGTCAGCGCGGACAAGCCAGACCTTCCAGCCTGCTTAATCCTCGATGTCGAGTTGCCGGATATCAGCGGGCTCGATTTGCAGAAGCAGATCGCGGGAAGGGATCATCTACCGATCGTCTTCATAACAGGGCATGGCGACATCCCGTCATCCGTCCGGGCTATCAAGGATGGCGCGGTAGATTTCCTGACCAAGCCTTTCAGCGATTCTGATCTCATGGCCGCAATTCGCGTGGCGATCGCCCGCGACCGAGAAATCAGATCGGAGCGCGCTGAACTTGGCGTGTTGAAGCAGCGCCATCAGGAACTCACGCCACGCGAGCGTGAGGCGCTGCCGCTTGTGGTGAGTGGCCTGCTCAACAAGCAGGCCGCCGCCGAGCTTGGGATCAGCGAGGTCACTTTGCAAATCCACAGAAGAAACGTCATGCAGAAGATATGGCAGCGTCCCTTGCCGATCTCGTGCGTATCGCCGAGCGACTGGAAATACCGATAACCCACTCGCGCCGGGCGGCAGGGAGTGAGCGTGAGTAAGCATAAACCTATTGTGGCGGTGGTCGACGACGATCCAAGACTTCTCGAGTCAATGGAGGAGCTCCTCGAATCCGCTGGCTATGTGGCCCGCAGCTTCTCGTCGGCGCAACAACTGTTGATCTGCGGGCTAACGGGGCTCGATGTGCTGATCACCGACATCGGAATGCCTGGCATGGATGGCTTTGAACTTCGTGACCTGGTGAACAGGGCACGCCCGGAGCTGCCGGTCTTCCTGATCACAGGTCGTCACGAGATAGTCGATCAGGACCGAGCGAAGGGGATGAGCGGGTTCTTCCGGAAGCCCTTCGATGCCCACGCCCTACTTGCGGCCATCGGCGAGACTTTGCGCAACCATGACGCGGAGGACGGACATGAGAGTTGACCAGCCGCTCTTATGGAGATCGGCGCCGGCGCAGCAGCGGAAGGGTGAAGCGGACCCGGTGCTCGTCATTATTGTCGATGACGATACGTCTGTTCGGGAGGCCCTGTCGGAATTGATCCTGTCGGCGGTTTCCAGCCAGTCTCCTTTGCCTCGACCCGCGAATTGCTTGACTCCGATGTGTTGGACAGTCCAGGTTGCCTCATCGTCGACGTGCGCATGCCAGGAGCGAGCGGTCTCGATCTGCAGCGTCATCTGGCCCAAAACGGCAATCCCAAGCCATTGATATTCCTGACCGGGCATGGCGACATTCCGATGACTGTCCAAGCGATGAAGGCCGGCGCGGTGGATTTTCTCACCAAGCCTGTGCGGGACCAAACCTTTGCACTCATCGTCGTTCGAACATAACAAGAACACGGTCGCGCTGCGATGGCGATCGAACGGAGGGCCGATGTGCAATGACTATCGATTGATGGTGGATGTCGCTTCGATCGTGGAGGATTTCGCCGACCTCAAGATCAAGATCCGTTTCGGCGAAGGCGCGCCGAACATCGAGGCGCGCGAAGACATCAAGATCACGGACATGGCGCCGATCATCAGGACGATCGAGGGCGTGCTCAGCGAAGGCGATATGGTGCAACGGCGCTGGAGCTGGCCCGGACCGAACAAGCGGCCCGTTTATAATTTCCGTTCAGAGGGCCGAGAGTTCTTGTCGAACCGGTGCCTGATCGTGGCGGACGGCTTCTACGAGTTCACCGATCCGGAAGACCCCAAGAAGAAGCGCAAGGACAAGTGGCTCTTCACAAAGAAGGAGGAGCCGATCTTCTGCATCGCCGGCATCTGGCGTGAAATGCCTGAGGTCGGCGAGGCATTCACCATGCTGACGATGGAGCCAGGACCCGACATCGCGCCCTACCTCGAAAGCAAAGAAGGCAAGATCGCCCGTGCGGCCCTCGTCCATAGCGGCCTGCAGACGGCTGAAGGAGGTGACACCGTCGGCCCGAACGGCGCACAGCTCCCCGTCGACATATGCGTCTTTCACCGGGAGCGCGCGCAGGGCCGCTATCGTCGCTCGATAGCGATGCGACCAATCGAGGCCGGTGCGGGTAAGCAAGCGGATGTCGCTGCCGTCGATCCGCGCGTGCATGCGGTAGCCGTCGTACTTGATTTCGTGAAGCCAGTTCGGGCCGTCGGGCGCTTCGTCGACGAGGCGCGTGAGCTGGGGCTCGATCCATTTCGGCGGATGCGTTTTGTTCGGCTTTGTAGGACTCACCGTCTTGCGCGCCAATTGACATAAAGCGTCGTCATGCGGGCGAGACTACCACATGATAACGCTGCAGCTTTATCGGAAATCCCGCGTCTTCACCTTGATGCGGTCGATGTGCTCGTAGGGATCGACGATATCGCGCGTTTTCGGCATGCCGCGCGGATCGAT
>NZ_JAMYNR010000038.1:0-51772 GCF_040319155.1 Mesorhizobium sp. M0954
TGGGCCATCTTGAAGACCGGATCGCAGCGCAGCCGGTTGGCGTCGTTGCCGTCCTCGTAGCCGGCGGCGATCATCTTCATGCGAAAGCCGATCATGTCCGCCAGGCTGTGGACGACCTGGTCCGGGCAGCGCGGATCGTCGATGCAACGCGCCAGACGCTCGGCCACCCGCAACCGCTTTTCCACCTCGGCCAAGGCCAGAACGCCGCTGTTGGACGACAGCATGCCGCCGTCGAAACGGGCGACGACGGACTTGCCGCCGACTGATGACAAACCGCTCAGCGGCAGCGCAAGATCGTTCATGGTGGGTGTGGTCTCCGGGAAATGGTTCGGATCGGCTTAAGCAACCAAATCCTACGTCATTTCAACGGCTTGCGCCACATCCACCAACCCCCATGAATTTGGTTAGGTTGATGCGGCGTGCCGCCGCCGTGAGGCCGCGCTCGCTCAGCAGCGCGTCGAGAACGACGAGAAGATTCAGATCGAGCCCTTTGAAACGCATGTCTTAGCTATCCATAGCGTGGATGCATTTGATTGAAACAAACGATTTTACCAATTTTCCGGAATGTCGCATGGACTTGGCAGGACCTCACGTGCGCCGATCACTGCCTCTATCGCGTGGCGAGTCCCTTGAGAAGAGCCCGAAAGAGGAAATCTGTCGCGTGCGGTGGAGATTGTACTGGGAATGAGAGGCAGCGCTCCGATCATGTCGAACTCTCCGACGAATGGCGGACCGGTACAATAGTTGATCGCATGGTCCGGAGCTATGAAACATCTCGATTACATATGAGGTGCCGAGTGAATACGCTGACAGCACCCACCGTCGCAGCGTTTAGCTGACGTTTGACGACGGTTCCTATCCATTTACACGCAGATTCTTGATGTGCTGGCGCAAAAGCGGGAGGCCGGCGACTTTCTTCGTCATCGGGCTGACGCCGCAGAAGCCGGAACTCGTCCGGTTCCTATGGGCATTGGGCTTGGTCGGTCGCACAGGCTCTATGAGGGGCAATTTTGGCAACGCGACGCGACTCGGGTTTTGAACGACGCCGAAAACGCAAGCTGGAAAGGAACAAGATGGCAGATCAACTCGCCAACGAAATAATCGCCATGATCAAGAAGCGCGCCGCGTCGGAGGGCGGCATAGCGCCTGCCACAGGCGGCGAGATAACGGCTGCCACGGGACTGACTTCGCTCGGTATCGATTCACTGGGATTGGCGGACGTTCTCTGGGACCTGGAGCAGGCTTACGGCATCGAGATCGAGATGAATACGGCCGAGGCATGGTCGGATCTCCAGAATGTTGGGGACATGGTGGAAGCCGTGCGCAGCTTGCTCGCCAAGGTGGTGTGAATGGACAGGCGCGTCGTGATTACTGGGATTGGCGGGATTTGCGGGCTTGGGACCAACGCCGCCGCCATTTGGAGAGAGATGCGAGAAGGCCGCTCCGCCATCGGCCCAATCGTCAACTCCGAGCTCCATGAATTGAGGGTCAGGATCGGTGCCGAGATCAAGGCGCTGCCGGAGCATGACATCGACGGCAAGCAACTCATCTCCATGGACCGCTTCAGCCTGCTCGCTGTGCTTGCGGCGCGCGAAGCCATGCGTCAGGCCGGACTTTCCTCCAAAGAGGGAAATAGCTATCGCTTCGGTGCGACGGTGGGCGTTGGCGGCTGCGGGTGGGATGCGATCGAGCAAACCTACCGCGCCATCCTTCTGGGCGGTAAGCGTGCCGCTCTCTTGACTGTACCCAAGGCGATGCCGGGTGCCGCTGCCGGCCAGGTCAGCATGAGTCTCGGCCTGCGCGGGCCGGTCTTCGGCGTCACGTCCGCCTGTTCCTCGGCAAACCATGCGATTGCCTGCGCGGTGGACCAGATCAGGCTCGGCCGGGCCGACGTGATGCTTGCCGGCGGCAGCGAAGCGCCGCTCATATGGGGTGTGCTGAAGGCATGGGAAGCGATCCGCGTGCTTTCGCCCGATACTTGCCGGCCATTCTCGGCCGATCGCCAGGGCCTGTCGCTTGGTGAAGGCGCCGGCATGGCGGTGCTGGAAAGCTACGAGCATGCCCAGGCTCGGGGCGCCACCATCCTTGCCGAAATTGCCGGTGCCGGCCTTTCCGCCGATGCGTCCGACATCGTCGCGCCGACTGTCGAGGGGCCGGAGGCAGCAATGCGGGCCTGCCTTGCCGATGCCAGGCTGGACGCCGAGGATGTCGACTATCTCAACGCGCACGGCACCGGCACCAAGGCCAACGACCAGATCGAGACGGCGGCGATCAAGCGCGTCTTCGGTCAGCACGCCTTCTCAATGTCCATTTCTTCTACCAAGTCCATGCACGCGCATTGCCTCGGCGCGTCCGGCGCGCTCGAGTTGATCGCCTGCGTGATGGCTATCCGCGAGAGCGTCGTGCCGCCGACTGCCAATTATCGTGAGCTGGACCCCGATTGCGATCTCGACGTCACGCCCAATGTGGCACGCGAGCGCAAGGTGCGCGTGGCACTGAGCAACTCCTTCGCCTTTGGCGGCACGAACGCGGTTCTGGCGTTCAGGCAGGTGTAGAAGCCATGAGAGATGCCTCCGGCAACATTATCTCTCGCATCCAGATGCTTGCCGGATAACGTTGTGAAGGGCGGGTCATTGACCGCCTCGGCGAATGCGGGAAGTGGCAGCGGAAGCTCGACGATCCGGGGGTATCGTCTTTGCGAAATTCTTAACTGTTGAAGCGGCTTGGACGTACCGCCGCCCCGTAAAAGGTAAGCGAGGCCCTGCGGGCTCGGCTTGAGGGTCTGAAGCTGTACACGACAATGTCTGGAAGCCGCAGGGTCGGCTCTGCGCCCGTTATAGTCGCCTGAGTGCTGCCGGCCCGGCCGCGCCGCGGGCGCCGTCAACGAACTCCTTGAACCTGCGGACCTTGCCTGTCTTGGCCGACGCTTCGAGGCGCGCCGTCGTGCTGGCCTCCAGATCCGCGACATGCTTGCGCAGGGTCGTGGTGGGCGCGAGGCCAAAGATGAAGTCGACGTCGTTGGCGCGGCACCAGTCGATGACCTGCGGGTTGCAATAATGGTTATCGCCGCGGAGCAGGATTCGAATGTTCGGCCAGTTGATCCGGATCGCCCGCACCAGACGGCGCAGGTGGGGGCGGATCTCAGCCCCACTCGGCCGCTTGGCCGGTCGCAGGATCGCGCTGACGAACCGTCCCGGACCATCGAACACGACGATCGGCTGGAAGCCGTACTCGTCATGGTGGGCATTGAACAGGCGAAGCTGTGGGCCTCCGTGCACAGCGTCGAAGGTGTCGTCAATGTCGAGTACGATCCGCTTCGGCACCTGCCGGAACGAGGCGCAATAGAGATCGACCATCGCCCGTCCCATCGCGACCAGCTCCCGCACGCCGGGTAGGTTCTCCAGCCGGCACAGCGTCGATTGCGACGCCAGATCCCGACCCGACGGCAGCGCATCCTGGGCCATCTTGAAGACCGGATCGCAGCGCAGCCGGTTGGCGTCGTTGCCGTCCTCGTAGCCGGCGGCGATCATCTTCATGCGAAAGCCGATCATGTCCGCCAGGCTGTGGACGACCTGGTCCGGGCAGCGCGGATCGTCGATCCAACGCGCCAGACGCTCGGCCACCCGCAACCGCTTTTCCACCTCGGCCAAGGCCAGAACGCCGCTGTTGGAAGACAGCATGCCGCCGTCGAAACGGGCGACGACGGACTTGCCGCCGACTGATGACAAACCGCTCAGCGGCAGCGCAAGATCGTTCATGGTGGGTGTGGTCTCCGGGAAATGGTTCGGATCGGCTTAAGCAACCAAATCCTACGTCATTTCAACGATCAGATCCCGAGCAGCCAGCCAGTATTCGACCGTCGCTGGCGCCTCCGCCCACTGAGGCCTTGTGCTTCCTCCAGCGAGTCAAGCCGATCACCATGCGTGTCGCCAGTTCTGGTGCTCACCCACATGCCATTTGCGATCTTGTGTCGGTGAGAGCACCGCAAGCACCTCCCCTGCTAGAGGGCAAGGCGGCTTGCGTCGCCCGTGTTGTTACTATTCTTCGCTGGGGTCGGAGTTTTTTCCTTGGCTTCGGTTGGGACATTCGGCTTTGCAAAAAAACAGGCCATCGTGGTCGATCGTCACGCCCCCGAGTTCGGCGGCACGATGGGACGACGACGGCAGCGCAAGCTCCATTTGCGCGAGGGGCTCGTCCCTTCAACTACTTGACGCATTTGCGCTTTGCGTACCTCCGTGCATGTTGCTCGATGGCAGGCGGAGACCTCCGTCTAAACGATCGCGCATCTATGCAACGCCCACGCGTTGATCGCCATCATCGCGGCGATCGCTTTGCCGCGATCGCCGCAGCCGTTTTCGAGCACGACAATCATGCCAGGCGGTGTCGGCAGCGATGCGCATGCAAAAATTCACAGATGCATTCTGGCCAAATGCTAGCTGCCCAGCAAATGTCCGGCATTTCGCAAGGCCCCTAGGAAGAGACTGGCATGGCCGTTGGCATTGATCTTGGCCTGCATCGACAGGGGCATGCTGTGCCAGTTCTCCAAGGGCGCAGTGAAATGTGAGAACGTACCGTTGACGATGCAATGGTGGGTAACAAGGCCCTGTCTGTCCAACGCCAGCACGCCGATCTGGTCGCCCTGATATCGGATGGCTGCGACCCGCTGGACCTCCGCGTCACCGTCGACCCGCACGTCGAAAAGCAGGATGCCGCGGCTCCTGGTGGCTACCTCGGCGGCCTTTTCTGCGAAGCTTAAGGAGAGCGAGCGAACGCTTTCGACCGCCAGCTGTAAAATCATCAAATCCAGTTCATCCACTGCCATAAGATACCTGCGCGCAACACATGGGTGATAGCAATCGACCACACCGCTTGTTCACAGATGTCGGCTCACGACCGATCATTCAGGGTTTGCCGGTCGTCTATTGACCGAGGGCGTGCTCCGGTTCGAACCGATCCTGAAGCGGAATGCGCTGGATCTACGGAGCCCGAGGAGCAGGCCAGCCAAAGTTGCCGCGACAATTGATGTCGTGATCATTCCAGACATCTGCATCGGCGTCGCTGAACATCCACTGGTAAGTCCGTTCTCTTGCGGCAAGCCCATCCTCGGGCCGTCTTGTACCTGAAGCCCTCGCGGTGGCGTCCCTCGAAGCTCGGGACCGCCGGGCGCTTGATCGTCGAGAACTTTGTTTACGAAGGTCCGGACCTCCTGCAGAGCTTATTCTGGTGCGCTCGCCTTTGAGCATTCCGCTGAAGCGTGACGTTTCGCTAGTCAGTGTTCCTTGCAGGCTCACCGCGAGGGCGCCTTGCACACAGCGGCACGTCAGCGCATGAAACTCGTCCCCCGTTCACTTCACAAAATGGATTTCCTGAAGTACTGGGAGCGCAGAGAAATCTCCGGTCGCAGCCTACCCGGTTAAAACAAGGACCCAAAAATGAAGACTCTCGTCGTCTGCTCCGGCGGATTGGACTCCGTTACCCTTGCTCACAAGGTGGCAGCGGAGCACGAACTCGCCGGCCTCCTATCTTTCGATTACGGCCAACGGCATAGAAAGGAATTGGGCTTCGCCGCCCTTTGCGCGGAGCGACTGAGCGTCCCGCACCGCATCATCGACATCCACGAGATCGGCGGCGGCCTTTCCGGCTCCGCGCTGACCGATAATGTGGACGTGCCCGACGGGCACTACGCCGAAGACACGATGAAGGTCACGGTGGTGCCGAACCGGAACGCCATCATGTTAGCCATTGCCTTCGGCTTCGCCGCAGCGCACGGCGCTGACGCGGTGGCGACGGCCGTGCATGGTGGGGATCATTTCATTTATCCCGACTGCCGTCCGGCCTTCATCGACGCTTTCCAGATGATGCAGGACCACGCGCTCGACGGCTACGCGAAGATTCGCATTTATGCACCCTATGTGAATCTCACGAAGGCGGACATTGTTAGGAATGGAGCAGCATACGGCACGCCATTTGCGCAGACCTGGTCCTGCTACAAGGGCGCCGAGCGTCACTGCGGGAGGTGCGGGACCTGCGTCGAGCGGCGCGAGGCGTTTCATCTCTCTGGGCAGCCGGACCCCACCGACTACGAGGACTCCGACTTCTGGCTCGATGCGCTGCGAAGGAGGACCGCGTAATGTTCCGCATCACCAAGGAATTCCACTTCTCAGCCTCGCATCAGCTCACCTCGTTGCCACCCGATCACCAATGCGCGCGCCTGCACGGGCATAACTACATCGTTGAAGTGGAGCTTTCAGCGAATGGACTGAACGACAACGGCTTCGTGCGCGACTATCACGATTTGGCGCCATTCAAACGCTACATCGACGAGAGCTTCGACCATCGACATCTCAACGACGTGCTGGGACATGAGCAAGTCACGGCGGAATATCTGGCCAGACATTTTTATGAATGGTGCAAGGCACGCCTGCGCGAAACCTCGGCCGTGCGGGTGAGCGAAACACCGAAAACCTGGGCGGAATACCGGCCATGACCGATACGCATCCCGCAATCCGCGTGAGTGAGATTTTCGGGCCGACGATCCAGGGCGAGGGCGTGCTCATCGGTTTGCCGACGGTCTTCGTCAGAACCGGCGGGTGTGACTATCGCTGTTCCTGGTGCGACAGCCTGCATGCGGTGGACAATCAATTCCGCCATGAATGGGAGATGATGTCCATTGGCGCGGTGTGGCAAAACGTGCTTGCGTTTTCCGGTGGCCGCCCGCTGATGGTGTCGCTGTCAGGCGGCAATCCGGCCATCCAGCCGCTCGGCGCGCTCATCGAGCGAGGCCATGGTGAAGGTTACCGTTTTGCGCTGGAAACCCAAGGTTCGGTGGCCAGAGACTGGTTTGCCGACCTTGACGTGCTAGTCCTCAGCCCAAAGCCGCCGTCAAGCCAAATGACGACCGATTGGGCCGCTTTCGAGGCGTGCCTCCAGGCGGCACAAGGCAGGCCGCAAGTCGTGCTCAAGCTCATTGTTTTCGATGAAAGGGACTACGCCTACGCGAAAGACGCCGCTGCGAGATTTCCGCGACTTCCGATCTATCTGCAACCCGGCAATCACACGCCGCCACGCCCCGCAAATGAAGACGCGCCTGTCGACCTTGACGGAATATTGAAGCGCATGGAGTGGCTGGTTGATAGCGTGACCCGCGACAGGTGGTTCGAAGCCCGTGTGCTGCCGCAGCTGCACGTTATGCTCTGGGGTAACAAGAGAGCCGTCTAGCCTAGGCCCGCTTTTCACTGAAACTGTGCCGGCGGATATTCGGGTGGACGGGTTGTCCCAAGCTTTACGGCGCTGCCGGGATGCTTGCGGACTTCTGCCACCGGCACCAAGAGCGTGGCCAGCCGCTTACGACTCGGATTGTTGCCGAGGCTCGGTTTCGACGGGCGTCGGCCTGGCGCGAACCAATCAAAGGTTAGTGCGAGCCACGGGTGGATAGTATGGTGGTGCGATTCGGCGGTGCCTGCTGCAGCTGGCACGGTCCTTGCGGATTCTTGTTGCAAGGCCGAAGGGAGCTGTCGGCCGACAACCATGATCTGGCCAGGACGATTGTCGACTGCTTCCGATACAGAAAAGAGGCCGGACTCGACGTGGCGCTTCAGGGACTGCGAAATGGAATACGGCGCCGGAAGGCACGACCGGACGATATCGTCGCTATGCCAAGACGCGTCTGGTCCGCTCCGAATCCTGTCTCGACACGACGGTCGCCGATCAACAGTGAAAAATGTAGCGCAATCGGTTCACGATCGACTGAGAACCATGACCGTTCCTCTGCGGTGCTCAGACTGCCGCTGAGTGCCTGGCCGTTCCACTTTCGAAATATTTGTCGAATTTTGCCGCGATGCTCCTGACAAAGGGCCGGCTTTCCGCAGGCACGACGAAGCGGTCACCATCAAGTTCAAGCAACCGCGCAGGATCTTGGAGGGCCGTGGAACTCGCTCGGACGAGAAGTCTTTGGCCGGCTTCGCCAAAGCGCTCCACCAGCTCAATCGCCGAGAAGGCGAAGTCACACATCAGCCGCTCGATGATCCAGCCGCGAACACGGTCGTCGTCGGAAAGCGCGATACCCCGAACAGCGGCCAGCCCGCCATCAGCAACCATGCGTCCATACTCGGCGGTCGAAGGCATATTCTGTGCATAGCCCTGGCGAAACTGGCTGATGGACGATGGGCCGAGGCCGATCAAGGTCTCGTAGCGGTCCTCGGTGTAGCCTTGGAAGTTCCGGTGCAAAGTCCCGGCGCGGGCCGCAAGCGCCAGCCCATCGCCCGGCTTGGCGAAATGATCGAGCCCGATTGCTTCGTATCCCTGGTCGATGATCGCCCGCGCTGCCAATTGCGATTGAGCAAATCGCTCCTCTGGCCCTGGCAGCCACGCCTCGTCGATCATCGTCTGATGTTTCTTGAACCACGGCACATGGGCGTAGCCAAAAAGCGCGATCCGATCCGGTTCCAGGGTCAGTGCCTGTGCAACCGTGGAGGCGACGCTCTCCCTGGTCTGATGCGGCAGGCCGTAGAGCAGATCGAGATTGACGGATTCGACGCCGCGCGAACGAACGCCATCAACAACCGTCTTGGTCTGCAAAAAGCTCTGCTCGCGGTTGATCGCTTTCTGCACTTTCGGGTCGAAATCCTGGACGCCGAGGCTCGCACGGGTCATGCCGATTTCGGCAAGTGCATCGAGGCGGGCATCGTCCATATCGTTGGGGTCGATCTCAACGCTGATCTTTGCACCGGGCAGAAACGTGAAGCTGTTGCGCAGGACGGTTCCCAGCGCCACCAGATCCTCCGGTTTGAGCATCGTCGGCGAACCGCCGCCGAAATGGACGGCACGCACGCGGCCCTTGCCTGCGACAAGACCGGCGACGGTGGCGATCTCGGCATGCAGTGAGCGAAGATATGTGGTCACTGATTCGTAGTGGCGTGTCTGCTTGGTGTGGCAAGCGCAGAACCAGCAAAGCTTGTCGCAATACGGGATGTGCAGATAGAGCGAGATCTCATCGCCATCGTTGAGCGCCTGCAGCCAGCCACGACAAATTGCAGCATCAATGCCTGTATGAAAATGCGGCGCTGTCGGATAACTGGTATAGCGCGGGACGTTCTCGCCAAGTCTGGCAGCTAGCTTCAGTCGCATGTCGTGGTCCACCGTGTTTGCGTCGCCGGAACTGTGGATGCTTGGATGAGCCTAAGCCCTGATTTCGATCAACCTTCAGCACGGACAAACTGCCGCAAGGATTTTTCTACCGTCGATTGCTATCCTGCCCGCACTGGACCGGTAGAGCGATCGAATGACATTACGGCAGGACATTCACAGTTCCGGCATTCCCGTTCTTTGCCTGTCTTGCGAGGCACGGCACCGCGGTGTCTGTGGTGCGCTCGAACCAGACCATTTGGCTCAGCTCGCCAAGACGTCGTCGCGGCACAATA
The DNA here is from genome assembly GCF_040319155.1 of Mesorhizobium sp. M0954. Lineage (NCBI taxonomy): Bacteria > Pseudomonadati > Pseudomonadota > Alphaproteobacteria > Hyphomicrobiales > Phyllobacteriaceae > Mesorhizobium > Mesorhizobium sp. M0954. The sequence continues at coordinate 9,420 of NZ_JAMYNR010000038.1, forward strand.
TCGAGCCGGGGGTCGAACTGATCGGCGACGCCGAGGCGGTCGACTGTTATTCAAACGTGCTTTCAGGCGTGGTGAAGCTCACGAAGAGCCTTTCGGACGGCCGCCAGCAGATCGTCGGTCTCCAGTTCGCGCCGGATTTTCTGGGACGGCCCTTCAAGATGAAAAGCGCGATCAATGCGGAAGCGGCAACAGCTGTCTCGCTATGCTCGTTTCCGAGAGCGGCCATCGAACGGATGATGAAGGAATCACCGGAATTTGTGCATCGCCTGTTCAAGCAGGCGCTGAACGAACTCGACGAGGCACGCGAATGGATGGTGACTCTGGGGCGCAAGACCGCACCGGAGAAGGTGGCGAGCTTTCTCCTCATGATCGCCCGGAACATCGATTCCAGTGTTGACCCGGCGGCCAGCTCGGCGTGCTTCGAGCTGCCGATGACGCGTGCCGACATCTCTGATTTCCTTGGAATTACAAACGAGACCGTGAGCCGTCAGCTGACCAGCCTGAGAATGGACGGCGTGATTCGGATCGAGAACAACCGCCGTGTCACCGTGGACAGCATGAGCCGGCTGGAACGGCGCTGCGGCGGCCGAGGCGCAACCGCCGTTTGAATGACACCGAAGCTGCATGGCCTACGTCACTTACTTCGTTCGGGGCAGGGCATGCTCGCGTTGGGCTTAGAAGAAGTCGCATAGCGACAGCCCGCTCTCCATCCGATCGCATGAGCCAGGTGCGTTTCGGCCAACTCGTCGGAGAAGCATCCATCCTCGACGTGCTCGACGTGCAACCGGCTGTTCCAGGCAGGATCGCACTCGGCCGAAGTCATTACGCCTCATACGCAGGGGAAAATCGCCGTCTCCCCGAACCATGAATGTCACGAAGGCAGCGCAACGCTGGCGCTGGCTGTCCCAAGGCATTGAAACGATCGACGTTCGGCAAGGCATCTGCCCACTTTCCAGCGTCACAGAAGGCGCGCTTCCCCACACGCCCGCGATCGCCTCCATACCCGGCCCGACCGGGGACGCGGGGCCTGTCCATAAGCGTGGCGGCCGGTGCTGCGCTTCCACATTCGATCGCCACAGTCTGATCGCACCGAACTCGATGCTGCTCGAAGCAAAATCGTGCGGCTCTGACATGGATCAGGGCGAGCAGGCCACGGCTGCGCAATAAGGCACTGCGGTTGGCGCCCGCCGGAATTGGAAATCGGGGCTTGCGATGAAATTCGGCACAGAGATCGTCCTTCTAAGCCTGTTTGCGTTTGCGGCCCTGGTGGCTGCCGGCTTCGGCGTAGATGAACCTTTTCGCCGGCATATGTGGGTTTTGTTCTTCGCCGTGGCTGGCTTCACTGCGATTCTGTTGCGCAACACGGAGTTCAAGCCGGCAGTTCCGATCGACCCCGCCGCTTACATGGATGGGCCGATCCGCTTCGGTGCCGTCGCCACCGTATTCTGGGGCGTCGTCGGCATGCTGGTCGGCGTGGTCATCGCCCTGCAGCTCGCCTACCCCGATCTCAACATCCAGCCCTGGTTCAATTTCGGCCGACTGCGGCCTTTGCATACTTCCGGCGTGGTTTTTGCCTTCGGCGGCAATGCACTCATCTGCACGTCACTTTATGTCGTGCAGCGGACCTGTCGTGCCAGGCTGTTCGGCGGCGATCTCGCCTGGTTCGTGTTCTGGGGCTATCAGCTGTTCATCGTCATGGCGGCAACCGGCTACCTGCTCGGTATCACCGAGAGCCGCGAATACGCCGAGCCCGAATGGTATGTGGACCTGTGGCTGACCATTGTCTGGGTCGCCTATCTCATCCTGTTCCTCGGCACGATCCTAAAGCGCAAGGAACCGCACATCTATGTCGCCAACTGGTTCTACCTTGCCTTCATCGTGACCATTGCGATGCTGCATGTGATCAACAACCTGTCGATGCCGGTCTCCTTCCTGGGCTCCAAGAGCTATTCAGCCTTCTCCGGCGTACAGGACGCCCTGACGCAATGGTGGTACGGCCACAATGCCGTCGGCTTCTTCCTCACCGCCGGCTTCCTCGGGATGATGTATTATTTCGTGCCCAAGCAAGCCAACCGACCGGTCTATTCCTACCGGCTGTCGATCATCCACTTCTGGGCTTTGATCTTTCTCTACATCTGGGCCGGTCCGCACCACCTCCACTACACCGCCCTGCCGGACTGGGCCCAGACGCTCGGCATGGTGTTCTCGATCATGCTGTGGATGCCGTCATGGGGCGGCATGATAAACGGCCTGATGACGCTCTCGGGCGCCTGGGACAAGCTGCGCACCGACCCGATCATCCGTATGATGGTGATGGCCATCGCCTTCTACGGGATGTCCACCTTCGAAGGCCCGATGATGTCAATCAAGGCCGTCAACTCGCTCTCGCACTACACCGACTGGACCATCGGTCACGTCCATTCGGGCGCGCTCGGATGGGTTGGCATGATCTCGTTCGGCGCGATTTATTTCATGGTCCCGAAGTTATGGAACCGCGACCGGCTTTATTCGCTGCGGCTCGTCAACTGGCACTTCTGGCTGGCGACGCTTGGGATCGTCGTTTACGCCGCGGTGATGTGGGTCTCCGGCGTCATGCAGGGCCTGATGTGGCGCGAATACAACGAGCAGGGCTTCCTGGTCTACTCCTTCGCCGAAACCGTCGCCGCCATGCATCCCTACTACATCATGCGTGCCATCGGCGGCGCGATGTATCTGTCGGGCGCCCTCATCATGGCCTGGAACGTCGCCATGACCATCCTCGGCTACCAGCGCGAGGAGGATCCGATGCCGCGCTCCATCCCCGCCCTCCAGCCTGTGCGATCAGGAGCCAGAAAATGGGCCTGATGGACAGACACGCGGTCATCGAGAAGAACGCCACACTTCTTCTCCTCGGGTCCCTGCTGGTCGTAACCATCGGCGGTATCGTCGAGATCGCGCCGCTCTTCTATCTCGACAACACCATCGAGAAGGTCGAAGGCATGCGGCCCTATTCGCCGCTCGAGCTCGCCGGGCGCAACATCTATGTGCGTGAGGGCTGTTACCTCTGCCACAGCCAGATGATAAGGCCGTTCCGCGACGAGGTCGAGCGCTACGGCCACTATAGCCTGGCGGCCGAGTCGATGTACGACCACCCGTTCCAGTGGGGCTCGAAGCGCACCGGGCCGGATCTCGCCCGGGTCGGCGACCGCTACTCGAACGGATGGCACGTCCAGCATCTCACCGAGCCGCGTTCGGTGGTGCCGGAATCGATCATGCCGAGCTACGCGTTCCTGAAGGACATGCCAATCGAGGTGAAGGATTTCTCGACGCATCTGATCGCCAACAGCCGTGTCGGTGTGCCCTATTCCGACGACATGATCGCTCATGCCAATGCCGATCTCATGGCGCAGGCCGATGCGAATGCCGATACATCGGGCCTGGAGAGACGCTATCCGAAGGCCAAGCTTGGGGACTTCGACGGCGATCCGCAGCAGTTCACCGAAATGGATGCGCTGGTCGCCTATCTCCAGATGCTCGGCACGCTGGTCGATTTCAGGACCTATGACGAAGCCGCCGGTTACCGCTGAGGAGAATGGCGATGACCTACAATTTCATGCGGGAGTTTGCCGACAGCTGGGGCCTGCTTGCCATGGCACTTTTCTTCCTCGGATGCGTTGCCTTTGCATTTCGTCCCGGCAGCCGCAGGCAAGCCGAGAGAGCCGCTCACATTCCTCTCAAGGACGACTGATCATGGGCAGCGAGCATATCGACGAGGTTTCGGGCATCTCGACGACCGGCCATGAGTGGGACGGCATCAAGGAACTCAACAACCCGCTTCCGCGCTGGTGGGTCATCACCTTCTACATCACCATTGCCTGGGCGATCGGCTACACCGTCGTCTATCCGGCATGGCCGATGCTGACCTCCGCGACCAGGGGTGTGCTGGGGTATTCGAGCCGCAAAGACGTCAAGATTGAACTGGCGGCGGCCGAAGTGGCCAAGGGCAAATATGTCGCTGCCATTCAGGCGAAGACCGTCTCCGAGATTACTGCCGACGATACACTACGCGAATTCGCGGTCGCCGCAGGTGGCGCCGCGTTCAAGGTCAATTGCGTGCAGTGCCATGGCTCGGGCGCTCAAGGGTCCAAGGGTTTTCCCAACCTAAACGACGACGATTGGCTGTGGGGTGGCAACGCCGAACAGATCCAGCAGACGATTGCGCACGGCATCCGCTTCGCATCTGACCCGGATACGCGCCTGTCGGAAATGCCTGCTTTTGGCGACATCATCACGACGGATCAGATCAAGCAGGTCGGCGCCTATGTCGCAAGCCTCTCCGATCCTGTTCAGGACACAAGCCTGATCGAACTCGGCGCCAATGTTTTCGCCGAGAATTGTGCGGCCTGTCATGGTGAGAATGCAAAGGGCAACAGGGAGCTCGGCGCACCCGACCTGACCGACGCGATCTGGCTTTACGGGTCTGGCGAAACAGCCATCGCCGCGCAGGTCCGCGCCCCGAGGCATGGCGTCATGCCGGCCTGGATCGGGCGTCTCGGCGAGATCAAGGTCAAGGAACTCGCGGTCTATGTCCATTCGCTTGGCGGCGGAGAATAGGAACGCAAGCCTATTCTCGTCCTCCCCCCAACCGCCAAGCGACGAGGCCCGGCGCGAGCCGGGCCTCGGCATCATCCAGAAACCGATGGGTCGGGCTTCCGGCGAAATCGTCGCTGGTGACTGGAGCTTCTCGTGCTCGATAACACGCAAATAGAACGGCTCGAAGCCGATGCGGTCAACTCCGCCAAGACCCGTCAGCCGCTCTATGCCGGACGCAAGAAGATCTTCCCGAACCGGGCTTCTGGCAGTTTCCGCCGCTTCAAGTGGTCGGTGATGGCAATCACGCTGGGGATCTACTACCTGACCCCCTGGCTGCGGTGGGATCGCGGGCCATTTGCCCCTGACCAGGCCGTGCTGGTCGATCTTGCCAACCGCCGCTTCTACTTCTTCTTCATCGAGATATGGCCGCAGGAATTCTACTACGTCGCCGGCCTGCTGGTCATGGCCGGTGTCGGCCTTTTCCTGATCACATCCACCGTCGGCCGGGCCTGGTGCGGCTATACGTGCCCGCAGACCGTGTGGGTCGATCTGTTTCTGGTCGTCGAGCGAGCCATCGAGGGCGACCGCAACGCGCGCATCAAGCTCGATGCCGGTCCCTGGACTGCGCGCAAACTCGTGCTGCGAACATCGAAACACGCCATTTGGCTGGTCATAGGGGTGCTGACCGGCGGCGCCTGGATTTTCTATTTCGCCGATGCGCCGATGCTGCTTGGGGAACTCTTCACCGGCACCGCCGCCCCCGTCGCCTACATCACCGTCGCCGTGCTGACGGCGACGACCTATACGTTCGGCGGGCTGATGCGCGAGCAGGTCTGCACTTACATGTGCCCATGGCCGCGCATCCAGGCGGCCATGCTCGACGAGAATTCCCTCACCGTCACCTATAATGACTGGCGCGGCGAACCGCGCTCGCGTCACGCCAAGAGGGTCCTTGCCGCCGGGCAGCCCGTCGGCGACTGCGTCGACTGCAATGCCTGTGTCGCGGTGTGCCCGATGGGGATCGACATTCGTGATGGCCAGCAGCTTGAATGCATCACCTGCGCGCTCTGCATCGATACCTGTGACGGTATCATGGACAAGCTCGGCAGGGAGCGCGGACTGATTTCCTATGCGACGCTGGCCGACTACAACGCCAATGTGATGCTGGCGACCCCGGGCGGCTCCGGTTCAGTCAACCCGTCACTGGTCAGGAGCGCTGACGGCCTGTTCTCCGACAAGGTGGCCCGTTTCCATATTCGCAAGATCTTTCGCCCGCGCACCTTCATCTACATGGGCGCCTGGTCGGCGGTCGGTCTCGCGCTGCTCTATTCGCTGCTGACCCGCGAACGGCTCGAATTGAATGTCCTGCACGATCGCAACCCGCAGTTCGTGACGCTGTCCGACGGTTCGATCCGCAACGGCTACACCGTCAAGCTGCTCAACATGATCCCCGAACCAAGAACGATCATTGTCACGATGCAGGGCCTGCATGGAGCCGAAATAAGCGTTGTCGGCATCGACCTGCCGGCGGATCGCTCCTTCGCCGTCCCGGTCGAACCCGACCGGCTGAAGATGCTCAAGGTTTTCGTGCGTCAGCCGGCAGATCAGGTTCGGGGTGCAGCGCAAAGCTTCAAGTTCCGGGTCGAAAACAAGGCAACGTTCGAATCGGACGAATATACGGCCACTTTCAACGCACCGGAGAGCGCCAGATGAGCGACACCTCGCGACAATCCCGCGAATTCACCGGCAGGCATATGCTGTTCACCATCCTTGGCTTCTTCGGCGTGGTCATAGCGGTCAATCTGGCGATGGCGACGCTCGCCAACACGAGCTGGACCGGCCTTGTCGTCGAAAACACCTATGTGGCGAGCCAGCAATTCAACAAAAAGGCCGAGCAAGGGCGAGCTCAGGCGGCCCTCGGCTGGACTGGCAAACTGACCATCGCAGGCGGTGAGGTCCGCTACAGCCTCACCGATGCTGTCGGCAAGCCGGTTGCCTTGCATGGCGTCAAGGTGCTGTTCCGTCATCCCGCCTACGAGGCCGAGGACAAATCCGTCACTCTTGAGGCTGCCTCCGGTCAGATATTCGCCGCGCACCACACGCCCAAGGATGGCCTCTGGATCGTCGAAATCGACGCCGATGCGAGCCTTGCGGAACCCTATCGCGACGTTCGCCGGATCATGATTTCCCACGGGGCGCTGCAATGAGCTGCTGCGCGCCAGGCGCCGAAATGGCATTGGACCTGGAAAAGGTCACACTGGTCCTGCCTTCTGGCCAGGAAATCAGACTGGCGAGCCGCTCGATTGGCGAAAATCTTCGCCAGACCGACCTCTCGGTGCCGGCTGTGCATTGTGCCGCCTGCATCCAGACGATCGAGACGGCGATCGGCAAGCTAGATCGCGTCGAAGGCGCTCGTGTCAATCTTTCGACGAAACGTGTTTCGGTCCGGTGGCGCGGCGAGGAGGTTCCGCCATTCGTCGCCACACTTGGACGGCTGGGCTATGGCGCGCACCTGTTCGATCCCGAGGCTAGCGGGAAGGACAAGACGCTCTCGGAACTGATCCGCGCCGTCGCGGTCGCCGGCTTTGCGGCGGGCAACATCATGCTGCTATCAGTCTCCGTCTGGTCCGGCGCGCAAGGCGCGACCCGCGACCTGTTCCATTGGGTCTCGGCCTTGATTGCCATTCCTGCGCTCGCTTTCGCCGGCGGCATCTATTTTCGCTCGGCCTGGAATGCGCTGCGCCACAGCCGCATGAACATGGACGTGCCGATCGCGGTCGGGGTATCGCTCGCTTACGCCATGAGCCTCTACGAGACGATCAACCATGGCGACCATGCTTATTTCGACGCGTCGGTGTCGCTGCTGTTCTTTCTGCTGATCGGCCGCACGCTGGATCACGTGATGCGGGAACGGGCACGGACGGCCGTAAACGGACTGGCTCGGCTGGCGGCGCGCGGCGCCATGGTGCTGCGCGAGGATGGTTCGCGCGACTACTTGCCGGTTGGCGAGATCGAACCAGGAATGGAGCTCTTGATTGCGGCTGGCGAGAGGGTGCCCATCGACGGCAGGATCATTGGCGGGGCATCGGATCTCGACTGTTCCCTGGTTTCCGGGGAAAGCACGCCCAGAACGGTGGGCCCGGGGGCGCAGGTCCAGGCCGGTACACTCAATCTCACCGGTCCGCTGACCATCGAGGCGACGGCCGCCGCGAAGGATTCATTCCTGGCCGAAATCGTTCGGCTGATGGAAGCGGCAGAGGGCGGCCGCGCCCGCCATCGCAGGATCGCCGATCGCGTCTCCGCGCTCTATGCCCCCGTGGTCCACCTCACCGCCTTTGTGACGTTCCTCGGCTGGATGGCGGCGACCGGCGACTGGCACCGGGCAATAACAATCGCGATCGCCGTTTTGATCATTACATGCCCGTGTGCGCTCGGTCTCGCCGTGCCGATCGTGCAGGTGGTCGCTGCGCGGCGGCTGTTTGAAAGCGGCGTCATGGTCAGGGACGGCTCCGCCATGGAGCGCCTGGCGGGGATCGACACGGCATTGTTCGACAAAACCGGCACGCTTACGCTCGGACTGCCCAGGCTGATCAATGCGCCGTCCATCGATCCGACGATGCTCGCCATGGCGGCCGAGATGGCAGCGCATTCCCGCCATCCCTTTTCGAAGGCAATCGCTGGCAATGCAGCCTTTGCCGGCCAGCCGAAACTCGCGTCCGTCAGCGAGCATCCGGGCTTCGGCATCGAAGCCATCGCCGAGGGCAGTACCTGGCGGCTGGGTCGCCGCGGATGGCGTGAGTGGAAAGCTCGGATCGGCGGCGAAGGCAAACAAGGCTATGGCGGAACCGTTCTGACGAAGGACGGGGTCATTGTCGCGACTTTCGATTTCGAGGATGAGCTGCGTGCCGATGCCAAGGCGGCCATCGAGCAACTGAACGGCGCCGGCGTGTCGGTGGAGATGCTGTCGGGCGACACAGAAGCTCCCTGCGGCGAAGTTGCGGAAGCACTGGGCGTCGAGCGCTTCGTTCCCGCGTTGCTTCCCTCCGGGAAGGTCGAACACGTCGAAGCATTGACGCGAACTGGCCACAAGGTGCTGATGGTCGGCGATGGGCTCAACGACACGCCTGCATTGGGCGCCGCACACGTTTCGATAGCTCCGGCCACGGCGGCGGATATCGGTCGCAACGCCGCGGATTTCGTGTTCCTGCGTAAAAGTCTTCTGGCGGTCCCACTTGCTTTAGACATTTCGCGGAAGGCCGGACGGCTGATCCGGCAGAACATCGCCCTCGCGATCGTTTACAATGGCATCGCCGTGCCGGTCGCCATCCTGGGGCACGTTACGCCACTGATCGCGGCGGTCGCGATGTCCGCCTCGTCCCTCCTGGTCATCGGCAATGCGCTACGCTTGCAAGGTTTCGTGTCAAATGCATCGGTGCAAGATGCCCGACATGACAGGCACTCCGACATTGGCGCACTGGCACAATCCTCATGACGACGCTCGCCTACCTCATACCTGTGGCCCTGTTCCTCGGAGCGCTTGGGCTGGCCGGGTTTCTGTGGGCCTTGAGGAGCGGCCAATATGAAGATCTCGATGGCGCCGCCGAGCGGATCCTGATCGACCGCGACGAGCCACGCAGCTGAGCCAGCCTGCCCTGCAACGACTCGCTCGAATATTTTCCGCGGTTGCTTCGCGTCATGCCGATTTCGGCGCGCGACGGGTGCGAACCGATCAGCCAGAATACGTTGCCGAATTTCGGCCAGGAAAGTGCTGCGTTTGTGCCGCTTCGCGCATTGCTATTTTCCATACGTTTCCACATAATTCAATAAGTTAGCGGGCATCTCTCCATTGGCCTCCACAGGTCTACGCGGGGCGATATTATAAGAATATTAGACGAGTCGCGGGGGAAGTAATGCCAAGAACGCTTGAAGAGTCGCCGGTCACGACTAAGGCCGCGCGTGCGAAATTGGCGCCCGGAACTCATTGGCGATCAATCGACCCGACCGTGCACCTGGGCTACCGCGTCGCGCCGCGAGGTGGGCGTTGGGTGGTGCGCTTGACGGCAAGTACCGGCAAGAAACGGTTGCGACTGCTGACGATGCGATGGACGCGGACGGCGTGACGTGTCTTTCTTTCCAGCAAGCAGTCGGCGCGGCACGAAGACTGGTCGAGGCAAACGTATCGAGGCCGTCTCAAAGGCCGCTGGCGACCCTGTAACCGGCCGCAGTGTCACCGAGGCTTACATATTAGAACGCGAGAAGGTTGAGCGCGCTCGCGGCGCTCGCCTTGATGCCGGCAATCGTATGCGAAAGCACATTCTGTCCGACGCCGCTATTGCTGACAAAGAATTGCATTGCTTGACGGAAGCCGACCTGCAGGATTGGCGCGGCCGTTTGCCTGCCGATTTCGCCCGAGCAACCGTGCTCCGCGTTAACAACGACTTCAAAGCTGCCCTGAATGCGGGCGTCAGCAAGCACGCACGGCGGCTTCAATCCTTGAATGCCTCTCACATCGGCGTCATCGTCAAGAACGGCTTGGCTGCGACGGATGCGGTTTCCCCCGTTGCCCGAGATAAGATCATACGCACGGCGGACCCGCACGCCTCCGGTAGGCTCTGGCTGTCCGGCACAACTCATCTATCGGGCGACGAGCCGCGCATAGAGAGTGTCGCGAGCACGCGCCTGCACTGATAGCATTCGGGGATTCTAGACCTCTGTTTGTATATCGCAAACGTAAAAATCAGTAATCGTTTGCATATCGTAAACAACATGGGAAGATATCTTCCGCCATCACCTAATAAAACGTGGCAAGCGCGTTTTGTACTTGATTTTCTAATGGATTTGTCGAAGTGTGAGTGAGCCGGCGAGTGATGTAAACACTCGCCGGCTCTAACCACAACCGAAGAGGACGCTTCGACATGGCGGTCACCCAAAATATAGAATTGCCCGAATTCAGCAAGTTGATCTTGGCTGCAGCCAGGCTCGCTAAAGCCGGTCAAGACCAAGATCTTGGCGAACCAATCGACGTCAGGACCGGCGGAACCTATCGCACCCGAGGCGGCCTCTGTGTCGGGCCGCTCCGCCCTTTTCGAGACGAGGAGGACGGCGCCCACACCGATGCCGCCGGGCGTTCCGCATGGTTCTTCGCCCCAGGTATCGGCGCCTATGACCGATACGGCTGCATCCTGTCCGGCGAGATCCCGGAAAGCCAGTTGGACTGCGTCGCCCCGTGGCCTCGCAACCTCTTGATATTGATCTAGAATTCTCAAACAAGGGAATGCAGACATGATCGCTTTCGAAACCGGCAAGACCTTGACCGCCGAAACGTAACAATCTCAATCTGCGAGCTTTTTTCCTTTCAAGAGCGATTAGCTCTTGCTTCGTCAATCCGTTGATTGACATATAAAGAGTGTGACTCTTCTTCTCAACCAGCGTGTCACTACAGCCCTTGCTGCAGGTTTTTGCGGTGGCATCCAAGACGCATAGCAGCGCTTGGGGCATGTTATGCTGCAAGAGTCTTTCCCCGTATCGCACGTATCAGAATACGCCGCCGTAGTAACAAACCCGTTGCGGCGACAAGTAGGATCTTGCCGTAAGCTTTCATTGCAGACCCCTTTTCATCTCGGAAACAAGACATAATACAACCCGCAACTAAATAAAAAGCACTACCAAAGTAACAGGTCACGCAATTCCGGGTGTCTCGCCGACTTTTCAGTAGCGTAAACATATGCTTGTCTGTGTAGACCGGCGTTAGCCGGCGCAGTGCCGTAGGCGCGGACTATCCTGTTGGCCTTGCCTTGGCAGGGGTAACACGGGCGCTCACACTTGCTATCGCAGATCATAAGTGCGACCTCGGCGGCCGTCGGTTTCGCCGAGGCAGTCAACAGCTTCAATCCGACGAATAGTGCGGTATCCGGGGAGAGCGTGACCCGCTTCCCCGCGTTGGCGCGCACCATGATAAGCGCGGCTAGTTCGGCCTCATCAGCCCATCGCCTCGGCATTCTTCACCGTATGAATTTATTCCCAATTATATACTTGACAAAGTACGCGCCACTTGGGATAAACGATTCCAAGGAGTTAGCCAAATGCGCGTCGACAACCCCATATTCCAAGACGCCGACGCCGCCCGCATCCATTTGGAAGCGCGACGTTGGCCGCATGGTCCTAATTGCCCGCATTGCGGCAATGCCAATCCAGACCGTATCACCAAGATGGAAGGCAAGGCGCACCGCCCCGGCCTGTACAACTGCATGCAATGCCGCGAACAGTTCACCGTCACTGTCGGCACCGTGTTCGAGCGTTCCAAGATCGCCTTGAACAAGTGGCTTCTGGCAACGTTCCTCATGGCTTCGTCCAAGAAAGGCATGAGTGCCCACCAGCTGCACCGTATGCTTGGCGTCACCTACAAGACCGCTTGGTTCATGGCTCACCGCATCCGTGAAGCCATGGAGGAAGACGTGAAGTCCGCTGGCCCGCTTGGCGGCGAAGCCAAGACCGTGCCGCCGACGAAACCTATATCGGTCGCGTCGACCGCGATTACCTTTCGCCTCAGCGCAAGGGCCAGCCGCGCTTGAAGCGCAAGATGAAGCCGAAGCGCACGGTTATCGGCCTTGTCGAGCGTGGCGGCAAAGCCCGCATGGTTCACGTCCAGCACGCCACCAAGGCAGTTGTGCGCGATATCCTGGTCCGCAATGCCGACCGCAACTCAACGCTCTACACCGACCAGTCAAAGCTCTACACCACCACTGGCGAGGAATACGCCTCACACAAGACAACCATTCATTCCGCTGGCGAATACGTCCGCTACGAGGGCGGCGTGGCGATCCATTCGAATACGATTGAGAACGTGTTTTCAGTGTTCAAGCGCGGCATGATTGGCGTCTACCAGCATTGCGGCGAAGCTCACTTGCACCGCTACCTTGCCGAGTTCGATTTCCGTTACAATCGCCGCACAGCGCTTAAGGTGACTGACACCGAACGTCACGACCAGTTGCTTGCAATGATCGAAGGCAAGCGCCTTACCTATCGGCGGATTGGTGAAGCCAGTCAGGCTTAGGCAGAAGGCGCGTAAGCTTATCGCCCTGAGGAAGAAAATTCTGAGGGAAGCCGCATCCGGCCCTCAGCGTGAAAGCGGTGAAACTCCTCGCCGCGACGATAAATAGCTAATGCTATTTTTGCATAAGGCACGAAGTGATTTTGACATGCCTCTTTCACTGCGTTCGGATCGCTGACACTAAGACCTACCAAAAGCTTGTCCGCCCTCTCCACGGCCATTTTTGCCGTGGCACTGTTGGAGAAATCTTGGTCCCCGGTCCCCAAAACGCTGTCTCGCTCTAAGATCCCATGCAATTCACGATAAAGGCTTGATAGATCAGCTTTGTTGGCGTCGAATATGCCAACCAGAGCGTCGATCTGCGCAAGAGAGCTATAAACTCCTTTAACCTCTATGACGCCCGGTGAGGCATATTTTATCTTCGACACCTGGAGCGGATAATCCTCTTTGGATTCCGCTGCGATATCCCTGAAAAATCCGAGATAGCTTCCTCCGCGCTGCCAAGGATATTTCGCAATTTTTTCGACCAGTTTCTGGGCGAGCGGCCCGGTCGCGTCTCTCACTTCATCGAGATACGAGAACAAGCTGTATAGGTCATCAAGCTTGGCATAAAACCGTGAGAAGTCGTTCGCGGACCATCTGCCATCTATCCGGTATGTATGGCTCGCCAGCACCGAGAGTTTTATGCCTTTGAATTGCTCAGTGTGGTTTCGGGCAAAAAACCCGGGGGACGGCAATAGATTAGCCACATCCTCGACAACCGTTTCGGCGGGAACGAGTTGCACCTCATTTTCAAACTTTGCCCAATCAAACAGATAAGGCTCACCGCCCCGTCGCTCTCGCATTAGGTAGCTTAGATCGATCCGCTGTCGAAGATAATCTGAGAGAAGTTTTGGGCTCGTGGACTTCGCGATGAACGGCTCGTCGAACCCTTCAATCTCATCTGGGACGGCAAAGGCGACTACGTTGTTGCCCTGCCGATCTTGCAACAGTGCAAGGACTGGCCCGTCGTAATACACCAGCGTCTGGATGTAGGAGGCGTGCCTTTTGTTGCGAGCCTTCATAGCAGGCTCACAACGTCGACTACTGCCCCAGCCGGGTCAAAGTCTGCCGCCATCCAAAAGCTCACGTGAGGCGACTCCTCCGTGCCACGGTGACCAACACCGGAATTGGGAGTTATATCAAGAATCGCGCCAAATGTCTTGTGTTTGAGCAGGCCAACGCTTTGCGCGAAATCGCGAACGCGAGCGATAGGCCCTTCTCCCCAATTCTCATCGTAGATGATCAGCGAACATGCCGCCCAAATGCATGGGTCTGTATTTTTGCGCGGGGGTAAACCAAGCGCATTATGAGAATGGAAAAACACTTCGTCTATTTCCAGCCCTGCAACCAACCTAATAAATCGCCCACTCATTCCGATTGCGTCGATAGGCGGGCATTGGCCGTCTGGCACGTCTGGCAATTGTTCTTTAGGTACAAAAGGCACTGTCAGTCTTCCCCCCGGAAACTGGCGACTTATCGCCTGAAGCGCTAAGTTTTGCAATGGTTGGGCGGATTGTCCCCCTGCTTTTTGCTATTATTGCTTTCCGGTTTCTTTTGGGCGGTCGTATCATGCGGCTTCGGCGGCGTCTTCAGCAGCCGCTGTACGGTCTCGTTGAAGCGCTTTTCGTCGGAATCTTTTCCCGGTTTTCCACCGCTCATGCGTGTTTTCCCCAGCAAGCCATGAAATGAATCGGTTTTTAGGGCTGGGACTCTTGTCACCGAGTCACGAAATCCCGATCAATTGACGTTCCAGCGCGATGGAGGGGGTGAGTCGGCCCGCAAAAGCGCTCACACCCCGCCCCAACGGGCGTCGCTGGATGGCGCACCCCGCTACGGGTGCCTTCTTCCCCGAGCCATCCGGGGAAGTCGTATCAAAGCGGAAGAATCCGCTCCGCCATTATGAAATATGCAAAACGCATATTTTTCCAGTGCCAAATAGGCGTTTTCGCATTTTTCCACTTGTCTGCCGAATCCGGCCTGTCACGCCCCGACACTCTATCGAATCACGCATACTTTGTCACGTATATAATTAGGAATTTATTCCTACGATAGAACGGAATAGGAACATCGGTCAAGGCCGAATTACCACTCGGTGACGTCTATGCCGCCGTCCGGCTGGAACGTGACACGGTAGGAGAAGTCGGCGAAGACGTTGTCGGTTCCATCGTCGGGACCGCAATGCACCTTGACGACATCGCCTCGGGCATCAGGCCCTTTCTTCTATGCGCTCTTCGCCGCAGGGCAGTTGGACCCGTTCATCTTGATAGCGGAGGTGGCTGCTTTCGCCATGGCTGGTGTCAGCGTCATTTCTTCGGCGTGTGCCGAGGTGGCGGCGACAGCGATGAGTCGCGGCGAGGATCTGTTTCATGGCCCGCTCAATACGGCCAAAGACCGGAAAGCCGCAACGATAAAGGCCGGCATGGTTAGCGCCGGGCTCGGGGTCCATTCGAAGCTGTCAAACCTGCCAGGGAACCGCGAAAGGTCGGTTCCAGCTCACCGCCGGCGAAGTGGTCATGTAGACTGCGAAGTAAACGACCGCATTCTTGGTGGGCCGGCGACGGCCCGCGTTCGCTCGAAGTCTTCCGAGGCGGAAACGATGGCGAGATCCGCCGGAACCGCAACGATGGCGGCGAGCGGATTGTCGTAGCTGGCGTTGGTGACGGTGACGCGTTCGAACTCGAAAGCCGGCGTCGAGCATGCCGAAAGGGCGAGCGCGACGACGGCAGTTGCAGACATAAGAAATGTGTATTTCGACCTCGAACCTTGAACACCAAGTCATATGATCCCGCTGGTATCATCACCTTGGCCGGCGACGAATTCACGCCATCGGTAAATTGCAGGGTCCGGTGGCGGGCGCCGGCATGGGGAGCCACACAACACATCGCCAGGCTCTTCAATGTCACTGACGGTGTTGTGGTCGCCTCCGGCTCTAGCGCGGTGGCTGACACCAGCCCTCACCAACCCGACTCGTTCGGATGGGGAACCGCTCTCGCCGGCAAAGGCGCACCGCGTCGAGCATTGGTGTTCGGGAACCAACAACACGGCCGGGTTTGGACTAGCCGCCGCCTCCTGCGAGTCCGAACTCTTTAACAGCGTCGAGGTTTGGAGGACGGCGTGAGGGTAAGAGGGGCCTACTACTACCCGGAAATCCAAACCGTCTTCGCTGCGTGGCGCGCCAGCACCGTTGTTACCAACCGGACACCATAGGTTGCCGCCGAGTGGCGAACAACCAAGAACTGTAGCAGCAGAACGGCGCAATAGATAAGCGACACCCTCAGGGACTGCACCATGAAAACCGCTGCGGTCCCAAAGCCGAAAAGAAACAGGAACGAAAAAGCGGCGTAGTCGCGAGTAAACAGAAATTCCCTGTGAGCATGGAGGATTGCGGTCTCTGACTCGACGTCTTTGTAAAACCGATACCACAGGCGATTTTCGTCACCCGGTGTTCGGGGGAAAGTATCTCCCAAAGAGTCTTTCAGTCGAGACATATCGATGCGAGGATCTGTCGGCCCGTGCCTGCTAAAGGCTCGATGTCCAGGCAATGCAAAGTGCCATCGAAGAAACACCAAGCGGGCTTTCGCAGCGGCGTTCAGAAGGCCGTTTGCGACTGATGTAACAATGAGAGCTAGCCCGACCGGAAGAAGGTTTGCGGCCCCCACCAGCAGGCCCTTGATGCCGGAAACCGCAAGAGCGTCAGACTGTGCCACCCCATAAAACAAAGCAAAGTTCGCGGCAATCGTAAGCCAAAGCTGCCAGCGGGTCTGATCTTTCAACGAGCGCGGCGGTCCATCTGTGCTCACGTATATTCCTCGACCTGTGTGTAGAATGGCAGACTTTCCGCAACGTCATATCCAGCACGTGCCGGGAAACCTCCCCAATGAACCTTGCCGACGCCTTGAGTTGCAATGATATGGCCGCCACGGCGCTTAAATGCGTTTAACACGATCCGGCGGGGATGTTTTTCGTCGTCCTTAGGTGCAGAAACAAAAGCACTGAAACGTGATGCAGAAACCTCCGCCTGAATTTCTCCTAAAAGACGCGTAAGAATCATGGGGCCGACGTTGCGTCGACTGCCGTGATGGGGGATTTGCACAAAGCTAAACTTTTGAAGTGGAAGGCCCACGCTCTCCGCATAAATGGCCGCCCATCGCAATCCATTTACCCCTGTGTCCCCCGTGAGAAGCACACGGGCGTCGTTCTCAAAAGAGCCATACAGTACGACGCTCGTTTCATTGCTGGCGCTGGTGATTCCCCCGTCTTGCAAACGCTCGTTGTCCCAACTCTCCGTCGTCCAACCATGCAGCGCGGCCTTCGCTGCTTCCAAGATCTTGCGCGCGAGCGACTCCTTGCCTAACCACATCTGTGCCGCCTCAATCGCGGCCTGGTCCGGATCGGGCGTCTTTTCGAATTGCGGCAAGAGATAACTGTACGCAACGCGGCTGGGCGAGCATACGCGGAAAGGGCCGATGTCCGTGCCTTGGAATGGAAAGAAAATATTGGTGCCAGCTTCCAAAGCTAAGTCGTAGATTTCGCTGATCGTCCCGTATTCGGCCTTTACAGCGGACTTCAGCCCCTCAGCGGTCCATCGCTTATCCGAAAAAAGGTGACGGGACTCCTCGGCGAGGAGCCAAGGGATATGCATCCAGAGATTTCGCACAGGAATCTCGCTCAAAACCGTGCGCAGCCCCGAAGCATGGTCCGCATCGGAATGCGTCAACACCACATGCTCCAGAACAGGAAATGGCCCGAACTGCTTCTTGAGATGCGCTACGATGTTGTCTCCGGTTTCTGCATGTCCGCCGTCGACCAACATCAGATGATAAGCGGCAGCGTCGCCATAACGCACTACAATGGCGTCACCGGCTTTGGAGCCGGAGCCAACCGGCAGAAACTCAACCTCACAATGCATCTGGCCCCCCAAGCACTCATATAGGAGCCGATTTCAACGTTCGGCTATCTGATTCCATCAATCTCCACCCAAATCCACCGTTTTCCACATGAGAGATATTAGATGAATATTAGACGAGTTTGCGGAAACATAAGCTAAGTGCTTGATTTTGCTGGTATGCCCAAGGGCAATCGAACCCCTGTTATCGCCGTGAAAAGGGCCGCACCGAAGGGGAAGCCCGCCATTCCATGATGACCTGACCAGACCATTGCGTGGCGATCGACCAGTCGACCGTGAACCTGCCGTTGCCGCGTTTGTCGAGCCAGGTTGATCCAGATCAGGGTTATCTCTTCGTCGGCATGGTTTCATTGACCATTTTTCAACGGAGAACGGATGTCTAACGGACGGTTAGGTCGCGTGGAGATGCTTGGGGAGATGAGCCGCAAACCGTGGAGCGATTGCGATGCGTTCCAGTCCCCTTCGTCGCAGATAGCCGACGCTATGGCGGGACGCTGATGGCCGGCTCTGTCGATAGATTCGACGTTATTGTCGTCGGAGCCGGGCCGGTCGGACTTTCCTTCGCCGCATCGCTTGCCCAGAGCCGACTCAAGGTGGCAGTGGTTGAACGGCAGTCGCTCGAAACCCTGGCGAATCCGGCTTTCGACGGTCGCGAGATCGCGCTGACCCACGCTTCGGTTGGAATCCTTCGCGAGCTCGGCGCCTGGGATATCATCCCCGCTTCGGACAAATCACCACTTCAAGGCGCGCGTGTGCTCAACGGATCGAGCCCTTTCGCCCTGTGCTTCGATTCTCCCAGCGGATCTGGGGAACCACTCGGAATTCTGGTCCCAAATTGTCGGATCCGCGACGCCCTGTTCAAGATTGTCCACTTCCAGGGTCATGCCCAGCTGCTGTGCGGCCACTCGGTCGTCACTGCAACAACCAGCCACAAAGAAGCAGTCATAAGGCTCTGTGATGGCAGGCAATTGGCCGCTCGGCTGCTCGTTGCAGCGGATTCGCGTCTGTCCGCGACGCGCGACCTGCTCGGCATTGGGGCCGACATCAATCGGCTTGGCAACTCCATGCTGATTTGCCGGGTGAGGCACGAGCGCGCCCATCACCAGATCGCGGTCGAATGGTTCGATCACCATCAGACGATAGCGATGTTGCCGCTCATGGAAGGCGTGTCGTCGCTGCTTCTCACGTTGCGCTCAAATGAGGCCGACAGACTGCTTGCTCTCGACGACGATTTGTTCCTGATGGAATTGACGAACCGTTGTCGAGGACGCCTCGGAGAGATGACCTTGGCAAGCACCCGCCATGCCTATCCGCTGGTCACGACCTGGGCGCACAAGTTCTGGGCTCCGAGTGCGGCACTGATCGGCGATGCTGCCCTCGGCATGCACCCGGTGACCGCGCATGGCTTCAACATCGGCCTCAGCGGCCAGAAGCAACTCGCCGATGGAATCCTGGCGGCATGTCGTGAGCGCCGCGACATTGCTGATACTGACATGCTCGGCAGATACGAAAGCCGGCTGCGTCTGTCGGCGGCACCGCTCTATCATGCTACGAATGTACTTGTCGCTCTCTACTCAGGCGAGCACCCGACGGCACGGCTTGCAAGACACGCGGGGCTTCGCTTTGCCCAATATCTTCCCTTTATCCGCCATGGCATTTCGGCCATGCTCAGGCGGTGAATCGCAGGCAGCGCTGCCGCTCTGGAACGCTATCTCGGCCCGGCTTCCTTTTGTCTCGCCGGTCGCGTTTGATGCCGTTCGTAAGGCTGCTTCCATGGTGACGTTGCCGATCCTGGGATGGTTCGGATCAAGGCATAGCACGGTCAAGATCTCGATGGTCAGCCGGCAATCCTAACAGCAGACGTGCGACCCGGAGCCATGGTGAGCGCACTGGTTACCCCCGCTGGATAGTTAACCCGTCCTTCAGTGGGCTTGCGTAAGCTTGTCGTCGCGAACAACGATGGGAGCAAGCCGGTCCGTCCATGGCCCCGAAGAATGAAGACACGCTGGAGGCCAAAATCCGTCAGGATCAGCTTGCTGACCTGAGGACCGGTCTCTTCGTGTCGATGCCGATAAGCGCTATCCTGTCAGGCCTGATTTGGGCGGTGCACGCCCTTTCTGGCAGCGGCTTTGCCGCTGCAATCTGGTTCCTGGTCGTCAATGCGATAAATGCCGCCCGCCTTGCACTCGCGCGTTATCAGCTAAAGGAAACAGGGCGCCATGACAATTTCGTGGGGGTTTTGCCGCGGCTTCGCTGGTTTGGCATCCTTGCTCTTCTGGCAGGGTTTGCCTGGTCCTTCCTGGCCGTCCTGACTGTTGGATACACGACACCTCAAGCACCGCTGCATCTGGTCATTCTGGCGGGCATTTCAGCTGGTGCGGTTACATACGGCAGTTCGTATGCCGCGGCGGCGATCAACTTCATAACACCTCCGCTCCTCATCACGGTGGGATGCCTTTTGGCGAAAGGCAATTTTGAAGACTACATTCTGGCTTTTACCGTTCTGCTCTTCATGGGCGGCTTGGTTCGAGCTGCGTTTGTTGGGCAAGCACGCTTCCGCGAAGCGAGCCGCCTGAGGCATGACGCCGAGCGGCTTGCGGCGGAGATGAAGGCCAGTTCCAGGCAGGACCACCTGACGGCCCTTCTCAACAGGCGTGGCCTCGAACACGCTATCGGACGGTTCGAGACCGCGGATGGCCCCTTCGTGGCAATGCTGATTGATCTGGACGGGTTCAAATCCGTCAACGATACCTACGGTCACAGGACCGGTGATGAACTGCTTGTCAGGATCGCCCGCCGCATAGAGGAGGAAGCACCGGAAGGCTCAACGCTCGCTCGTATTGGCGGCGATGAATTCGTGCTGTTTTTTCCCTCAACGAGGGTTTCGGTTTCTACTAGTGATCTCGCCTCCGATATCATAGCCAAAATTGCCCGCCCCTATATCGAGGTCGCGTCCGTCCGTGTCGGGGCATCGATAGGAATATACTTGGCGCAGACGCCGGGCCTGACGGAAATGTTGTTGCGGGCGGATATCGCCCTTTATACGGCCAAGCGTCGTGGCAGGAACGAATTTTGCCTGTTCGATGCCGAACTCGACAGGGAACTGCAACGCCGCCAGTCCGTCGAACGGGACCTTCATTCGGCGATAAAGACGAGAAGCTTGCAACCTTGGTTCCAGCCGATCGTGAAACTCGACACCGAGGCCGTGGTCGGTTTTGAAGCCTTGCTGAGGTGGTCCCATCCGACTCATGGCGCCATCTCTCCACCCGAAATCATCACAGCTGCACGCGAAACCGGAATGCTTCAGCTGCTGACGCAAACCGTATTCGCCGACTGTTGTGCTTTTATCGACGGCTTGGTGAAAGCTGACTGTCGTGATCTCCGTGTGGCGATGAATGTTTCACCGCGCGAACTGGAAGCCGGCGATATCGACGACATGGTTCTGGATGGTCTGGCGGCAAGAGGTCTCCCTGCAACGATGTTCGAGATCGAGATTACCGAAGAATCCCCGGTGGACCCGGACAGAGTGGATGAAAAGCTCGGACGGCTTTCACATGCCGGCATTTCCATCGCGCTCGATGACTTCGGCACCGGCTTTTCTACGTTGGCATCGCTCAAGGACAGTCGGATACGCAAGGTGAAAATAGACCAGGGCTTCATTCGCGGCTTGGCCAAGTCCCGAGAGGACCGACTGCTTGTCAAATCGGTCATCGATCTCGGTAACATGCTCGGGATCGAGGTCATGGCCGAGGGCGTCGAAACAGAGGCGGATCGGCAAACCCTGCACAAGCTTGGCTGCCGAACCGCTCAAGGCTTCCTGTTCTCCAAGGCTGTGCCTCTGAGCCAAGCACTAGAAATGGCAGTCAAACAGCACGCGAACCAGTTGTGACCGCTCCCGCCGCGCCGTCTCTCGCGGCCGTGCGCTCATGAATGGCGGGTATCTGAACGTCCTCGTTTGAAGAGCATGACAGTCCGTGCTGTGCGTCAGCCGGCGAACAGTTCCTTGTAGCCAGTCGTCACCATCCAGTTCGCACGGTCGATATGGCTGCGAAGAGCCTTGCGGGCGCGGACCGGTTCAAGGGCCGGGTCGATGCCGAGAATGAGATCGGCCATTTCCTCTTCGCTGGCATTGTCGGCGCAGGCATCCAAAATCTTCAGATAGATCGTGAAATGCTCCCTGTCGTAGCTCGTGAGGTTCTCCGACCAGGGGACTTCATCGCTCAACGTTGAGCTTCGACTCTCATCTGTTCCCATTGGTCGATTCATGCCTGCGAACCTCGCCTGTTGAGTGCCCGCAGCATATCCCAAAATGGGATAATCCGAAACCGGGATTAGTCGCTGATCCGGTCTTTACCCGACCGGTTCGCCTACATGCCCAAATCTCTTCGATCGCCCCGCCACCAGCGGTTTCTGGCCCAGCTGGTTTCCCTACGCAAGGCCAAAGGCCTGACTCAGGCGCAGGTGGCCGAGAAGCTTGATCGTCCCCAATCCTTCGTGGCCAAGTACGAGGGTGGAGAGCGGCGTCTCGACGTCATCGAGTTTCTCGACTTAACTGCGGCGCTTGACGCTGATCCGTGCGAGATTCTGTCCAGCCTGCGGGCTAACGGGCGCCTGCGCGTCTAACGGCTCGCGCCGGTACCGTGAACCGAGCGCGCTTTTCTTCGGCAAGCTGCCATTCCGCTGCGGGTGGGTCTTTACCAAGCCATGCCGATATAGGATGATAATCCTAGGTGGGCGATTCCTCAACGGAGATCGCAATGGCTAGGACCAAACTTTCCAAGCAGCTTTCACAAGCTGAAATCGAGCGCTTTCTGGCGGAGGCGGAACGGCTGCACAAAAGCATCGTCCAGCCGCTTCTATCACCTACCAGCAACCATTACCTGGCTCTCCAGCGCACCCATGAAGCGCTGTTAAAGACGGTGAAGGATATCACGGGGAAGGATGCGCCGTTCATTCAATGGTTCGGAACAGGACCGGTGAATTAGACCCGACTTGTAGACTCTAGGCCGCAAACGTCGCATTCTCTCTTGGGAGGGAAGGGGCGTGGGCAACCATCGCTATCAGGACAACTCCTGGCTGGCATTCTTGCCTTCGAATCGACCCTGCCGCTGTCGGCTGCATCATCAAAGCCAATATAAGCCACAAACGGGCGAGCGCGTCTATCATGATCCCGGTCAGGAATATTACTGGGACACGCGCCTCAACCTGTTGAAAGGCGAGCGCTGGCTTTGTTCGTAGGAAGCCGCGCGCACGGCGGCGATGTCGTCGAGTTTCTCGACGTAATTGCGGCGCTTGACGATGATCCGTGCGAAAAATCTGTCCTGGCGGGCGCCCGCGCGCCTGACGACGCGCACCAGGTGCTCGTGAACCGAGCCCGCTTTTCTTCGGCAAGCTCAGGCGGTCTCGGCCATTCGGCTTCGCCCCTTGGCGTGGGCAGCCCTTCGGGCTGTGACGGCCGCCGCCCTTGCGGGCGGCGCGGTTTGTCTGTTGGCCTTTCCCGGTGGCGCGGGGTGGGCGGCACTCCCTTCTAGGCCCGCCGCGGCAGCCCGCAACCCTTCGCGTGCCGCTCAGGGTCCTCCTCTTCGTTCCGGTCCTTCGGATGCGGTCCGCCTCCCACGGCGGGCCTTTCCGGTCGCGACTCGCCGCCCACCCCGCTTCCGGGGAAAGGCGCGGCGATTGGCGAGCGGAGGATGAGACGATGCATGCAAACAGCAAGCGTTCCGCCAGCGGAGAGGCTGGCGCAGGCAAGGGCGGGCGCCCCAGCGCCAGCCTTTATCAGGAGATCACGGACCGCATCATTGCCGAGCTGGAGCGCGGCACCGTGCCATGGGTCAAGCCATGGGGCAGCGCAAAGGCAGGCCTTGGCCTGCCGAGGAATGCATCCTCTGGGCGCACCTATTCCGGCATCAATATCCTCATCCTGTGGGGCGCGGTGATCGAGCGCAGCTATCCCAGCCAGAACTGGCTCACCTTCCGGCAGGCGCTCGTCCTTGGCGGCAATGTCAGGAAGGGCGAGCGCGGCACGACCATCGTGCATGCCGACCGCTTTGTCCCCAAGGACGAGAAGGAGCGCGCACGCCACGAGGGCGATGAACCACAGGCTGTGCCTTTTTTGAAGCGCTTCACCGTCTTCAATGTCGCGCAGTGCGATAATCTTCCGGAACACCTCCACGCCGCCGCCGAGCCGCTGCCTCAGTGCGAGATCGTGCCGCAGGCCGAGACGCTCATTCGCGCCAGCGGTGCGGATTTCAGGGTCGGCGGCGATCGCGCTTTCTACATGCCGGGCAGCGACCACATTCAGGTGCCGCCGCAGCCGGCGTTCCATCACCAGATCGACTATTACCGGACCTGCTTTCACGAGCTTGGCCACTGGACCGGCCACCCGACGCGGCTTGCTCGCGAGCTCTCCGGCTCGTTCGGCTCCAAGGCTTACGCGCGTGAAGAATTGGTCGCCGAAATCACTGCCGCCTTCGTCTGCAGCAAGCTCGGTATCGAGCCGACCGTGCGTCATGCCGATTACATCGGCTCATGGCTAGAGGTGCTGCGCGAGGACAACCGCGCGATCTTCCGTGCCGCCAGTCTTGCATCCAAGGCCGCCGATTTCCTGCTTGGCCTTCAGGCCGATGCCGAAGGCGAGGCGCAGGAAGGGATTGCGGCATGACGATGCGCGACCCTCAACTGACCGCGACCGAGCCGACGCCGCAAGGCGAGCAGATGCTCATTCCCGGTGTCCGGCCGATCACCACGCGCGATCGGCTCACCCTCCTGATGGACGCGCCGATGCGTCCGCGCGCGGCGCAAAAGCCGCTCGATATCGGCCTCTTCGATGAAGCCAGCAGAAATCAACTCGACCTGTTCTGACAAGGAGACCTTTCCATGATCCTGATCACCGATCCACTGCGCGCACGACTGCTCGCCAATGGCGCCGCCGACGCCGACATCGACCATTTTCCCGTTGTGAAACTGTTCGATCCGACAGGTGCCGCGACGTGGCTTCTGAGCGAACTCGACGCCGATGGCGACACGCTGTTCGGTCTTTGCGATCTCGGCTTCGGCTTCCCCGAACTCGGCAGCGTCAGTCTGGCCGAGCTTGCATCCGCAAAAGGTCCGCTTGGCCTCGGCATCGAGCGCGACCTGCATTTCCAGGCGCGCTATCCGCTCTCCGCCTATGCCGAAGCCGCCCGCATTTGCGGCCACATCACCGAGGCCGAGCGACTTCTGCGGCAGGCAGCAGACGCCCTTTCAAAGCCCCATTCCGAGCTTCCGTCCGACACGGCGGAACAGCAGCGCCGATAGGCGCAAAAACCGTCCCGCCGCGCCGGCCGTCGGCCTCTGCGGCGGGGACAACCTCACCAAAGCGAAGGAGAGTAGCCATGCAGCTTGCCCACATCCCCTTGGATCACCTCAACATTTCCGCGCTCAACATGCGCGGTGGAAAACGCGCGCCCGACATATCCGACATCCTGCCATCCGTGCGTGCGCGCGGCGTGCTGGTGCCTCTCCTTGTGCGGCCCAATGGCCAGCCGGAAACCTTCGAGATCGTTGCCGGCAGGCGGCGCTATTTCGCCGCCAAATCGCTTGCCGACGAGCGCGGCGAAGGCGATCCCTTGCCCTGCGCCATCATGGAGGACGGTGACGACGCCGATGCGCTGGAAGCCTCGCTGATCGAAAACCTCGCCCGCCTCGATCCTGACGAAGTCTCGCAATGGGAGACGTTTTCGCGGCTCGTCAGGCAAGGCCGCACCGTTCCCGACATCGCTGCGACCTTCGGCATCACTGACCTCAAGGTCAAACGCATTCTGGCGCTTGGCGACCTCTTGCCCAAAATCCGCGAAGCCTATCGCCGCGAGGAGATCGACGCCGAGACGGTGCGCCATCTCACCATGGCGTCCAAGGCGCAGCAGAAGGACTGGCTGGCACTCTGTGCCGATCCCGATCAATACGCGCCGCGTGGCTTTCAATTGAAGCAATGGCTGTTCGGCGGCCAGTCGATTCCCACCAAGGTGGCGCTGTTTGCCATCGAGGAGTATCCCGGCCTGATCACCTCGGACCTGTTCGGCGAGGACAGCTATTTCGCCGATGCCGACCTGTTCTGGCAAAAGCAGAACGAAGCGATTGCCACCAGACGCGACACATATCTCAACGAGGGCTGGAGCGAGGTGGTGCTGCTGGAACCGGGCCAATATTTCCACCCATGGGACCACGAGAAGACCCCGAAGAAGAGGGGCGGCAAGGTCGTCATCACTGTCTCGCATCGCGGCGAGGTCGAGTGTCACGAGGGCTGGCTGTCACGCAAGCAAGCCCGCCGCGCCCGCGAGGGCGGCGAGCAAGACGAAACAGCCGCCAAGCCGCCGCGCCCCGAACTCACCGGCCCGATGCAGAACTATGTCGATCTGCATCGCCATGCCGCCGTGCGCGCGACCATGCTCGACCATCCCACCGTGGCGCTGCGCCTGGTGGTGGCGCACGCCATCACCGGTTCCGGCCTCTGGCAGGTGCGCCCCGAGCCGCAGCGCGCAGCCAACGAGACGGTGACTGCCAGCCTTGCCGGCTGCAAGGCTGAAGCCGCATTCGGCAAAAAGCGGCGCGAGGTGTTGGCCCTGCTCGGATCACCGGATGAGGATGGCGTGGTCGCCGGCGGCAATGGCGACGCCTTTGCTATCGCCGGCGTCTTCGCGCGCCTCTTGGCGCTGTGCGACGACGATGTGATGCGCGTTCTCACCCTTGTCATGGCCGAGACGCTTGCAGCCGGCAGCGCCGTCATCGAGGCGCTCGGCAACCATCTGAACGTCGATATGGGCACATGGTGGCAACCGGACGATGCCTTCTTCGACCTCTTGCGCGACAAGGAAATCGCCAATTCGATGCTGGCCGAGGTCGGCGGCAAGCTGGTCGCGGACGGCAATGTCGCCCAGAAGGTCAAGGCGCAAAAGAAGATCATCCGCGACTTCCTGGCGGGCGAGAATGGCCGCCTCAGGGTCGAGACCTGGCTGCCGCGCTGGATGAAATTCCCGGCCGAAAGCTACACCAGCCGCGGCGGCTTCCGCACCGCCGATCAGTGGACACAGGTACAGCCGCTGTTCGTCCGCGAATAATCGATCAGGGCCCGAGCGGCGGTTCTCTCGAGTACCGCCGCTCAGGTCGCGCGCGCCGCTCCGGGCCGCGCCGGCTGGCGATTGGTCGTCTTGTCGAGCCAGTGCCGCGCGCGAGAAATCCCGACGCCAACTCGCCCCCGTTTCGGCAGCCCTGCACCGCGCCGGGTTGCTTGCCGAGGCGCCAGGCGCATGGGGCCAATTGTCCGATCCGGTTGCCGACAGAGCCCGCGCAGCCGGCGCCCTGTAATGCCGCCTGGTCGTTGTGCCGCCGATCGCGCCACCTGTCTCCATGTGTCTCAGGGACCATTCCCCTGCGGCTGGCTTGACGACCTATGGGCGGATCCGGCCCGCCCGAAACCCTCGCCAGCAGCTTTTTTCCCCGCCGCCTGCGGCGGCTTCCTCGCGCCGCTTCGCTTCAAAAAAGCTGTCCGCTCGGGTCCTCCGCTATCGCTGCGGCCGTCCCGGTTCCGGCGGTCCGGACGCGCCCATCACGGTCCGCCATCGCAGGGGAATGGTCCCCGGCGAGCACCAAAAGGAGACTAAAAATGACCGCGATCGGATACGTCACCAAACAGGAAAACGGCGGCTACAAGGGCCAGCTCAAGACGCTCAGCGTGCGCGCCGACATCGACATCGTGCCCAATCAGGCAAAGAGCGCCGACACCCATCCCGACTTCCGGGTGCTGACGCAAGGGGTCGAAGTAGGGGCCGGCTGGATCCGCACCGGCGAGACCTCCGGCAAGGACTATGTGAGCCTGTCGATTGCCGCCCCGGAGTTCGGTCCGCGCAAGCTCTACGCCAATCTCGGCCGCGCCGCCGGCCAGGATGACGACGACACATACGCCATCATCTGGAACCCCGTCGACTGAACCGCCAGCCTCGAGCCCCGCGCCGCAACCGGCGCGGGGCTCTTCTCAAGAAGGGGCGGCGAAAACTCGCCCCCCACTCTTCGCCCGTCCCCAAAACGATCTCGCTCGCCGATCCTCGCCTTCGCTTGTCCGTAACGAAACGAGGATCATCATGGACGACGAAAACGAACGCGCGGCCCGCGCCAAGAAGGGCAGTCCGTTTCTCAACACCGCGCAGGCCGCCTTCTATATCGGGCTGTCCCAGCGCACGCTGGAGAAGATGCGGCTCAAAGGCGGCGGCCCGCAATTTCGCAAGCACGGCCGCTATGTCCGCTATCACATCGACGAGCTCGACGACTGGTCGAAGGGACGCGCGCAGGAGACCAGGCCCGAGGATGCCGGGCATGATTCCGGCTCGGCCGGTGAGGGAGGCCGCTCATGAGCCGGCGTCCCACTATCCGTCTGATCGGCAGCCACCTGCGGCGCATTCGGGCGCGCAAGACGATCGCCGTGGCCACAATAGGCCTCGGCCTGATCGGCTTCGCCGCTTTCGACAACCCATCGCCCTGGCTGGTGTGGAACGCCTCGGCCAGTGCGCCGGTCGGCCTCTATCGCGTCGCGTCCGGATCGCCGGCTCGTGGCGATCTCGTGCTCGTCCGCCCGCCAAAACCGGTCGCCGATCTCGCCGCCGAACGCTTCTTCCTGCCCAGCAACGTGCCGCTGGTCAAGCGCCTTGCCGCGCTGCCTGGCGAGCATGTCTGCGCCTTCGGCGACGCCATCATCATCGGCGGCGAAATTGTCGCGCGCCGGCTGGCAACCGACACGCAGCACCGTCCGCTGCCTTGGTGGAATGCCTGCCGCAAGCTCGCCGCCGCCGAGGTTTTCCTGCTCGGCAACGATAGAAACCGCTCCTTCGACAGCCGCTATTTCGGGCCGGTGCCGGCCGAAAATATTGCCGGGAGGCTCGTGCCGCTATGGACCGAGTAACCCTCCTGATGCTGGGCATGGTCGCGATAGCGCCATGCGCCTGTTCCGCCGCGACCGACGCTCAGCCGGCCGCCATCTCCCGTGGTCCGCAGATGGCAAGATGGCAGCACTACGTAGCTGAGGCAAGCCGGCGTTTCAGCATTCCACAGCCCTGGATTTATGCGGTCATGGATGCCGAAAGCCGGGGGCAGACAATGCTGGACGGACGGCCGATCGCCTCACACGCCGGCGCCATTGGCCTCATGCAGGTGATGCCCGGCACCTACGAGGAGATGCGCGCAGAGCTTGGCCTGGGGGCCGATCCGCACGACCCTCGCGACAACATTCTGGCAGGCACTGCCTATCTGCGCGCCATGTATGACCGCTTCGGCTTTCCCGGCCTGTTTGCCGCCTATAACGCTGGGCCGGACCGCTACGAACAGCATTTGCAGCGTGGGCGACCGCTGCCCGGCGAGACGGTTTCGTATTTGGAACAGCTCAAGGCTGCCGGGATTTCGGCCGCCGACATGGACGCGTTCACCGGCAAATCCCGTTCCGGAAAAGCGCCGGAAATCCCGTCCGGGCAGTCGCTGTTTTTCCTGCGAAACGATGTTTCCGCGACCGATCCGAATGGCCAAATCGTGGTGCCGCTCGGATCGGAGCGAGCAAGGTCAGGCCGGCCGGATCGCAGGTGAGGGCAGGGGTACCGTGGGTCGGGCGGGGCAGGGAGGCAGGTCCGGGAAGGCAAGATAAAGGCATCGCCTCCTGGAGGCGGCGAAGTCTTTGTCTGCACATCGTTTTTCATGGAGGCTGCCTTCAGCGTCAGGAGAGCTTCTGCCGACAAGACTTTGATTTTGCTCAAGATTACTAGGAGGCTCAATGCAGGATGAAGAGTTCAAGCCGAGCCTGGGCAAAATCGGATCGCGCGGCTCGAAGGCAGGCAAGCGTTTCGCCGGCCAGATCCGCGCCGCGATCAACCGAGCCGGCGGCGGCAGCGGTCGCCCTGGCCGCTTCATCGGAAGCCGGGCGGGGCGCGGCGGGGCTGCTGCCGCCGTTCTCAGAGCGCGCGACCGCCACGCGGCGTTTCGGCAGCGGCGCGCCGTCGTCAAGGCGCGTATCGTTAAGCTGGCCGGCAAGGGTGTTGACGGGGCACGTGCACACCTTCGCTACCTCCAGCGCGACGGCGTCACCCGCGAAGGGGAGCCTGGCGAGCTCTATAGCGCCGACAGCGACCGCGTCGATGGCAAGGCGTTCATCGATCGTGCCGATGGCGACCGGCATCAGTTCCGCTTCATCGTCGCCCCTGAAGACGGCATCGAGTATGATGACCTGAAGCCGCTCACGCGGCGCCTCATGGCGCAAATGGAAGAAGACCTCGGCACCAAGCTCGACTGGGTCGCTGTCGATCATTTCAACACTGGTCATCCGCACACCCATATTATCGTCCGCGGCAAGGACGACCGCGGCGAAAATCTTGTCATCGCGCGAGACTACATCTCGTCTGGAATCCGTGAACGGGCGGCCGAGCTGGTCAGCCTCGACCTTGGCCCGAGAACGGACCGCGAGATCGAGCAACGCCTGCGCCAGGAAATGGAGCGGGAACGCTTCACCAGCATCGATCGGCAGCTGCTCCGCCTGCGCGACGATGACGGGCATGTCTCACCGGCCAGCCGAGACACGTTTCGCCAGACGCTGCACCAGGGGCGCCTGCGTAAGCTCGAGCGGATGGGTCTGGCTGAGGAAGTCGGCTCGGGCCGCTGGCGCCTTGATGGCGAGCTTGAAGCGACGCTGCGCCGCATCGGCGAGCGGGGCGACATCATCAAGACCATGCACCGCGAACTGACCGGCAAGGGGCTCGCCCGCAGTGTCGCCGACTATGTTGTCCATGATCGTTCTGCAGAGCAGATGCAGCCTGTCGTCGGCCGCATCATTGCGCGCGGCCTGGCCGACGAAATCACTGACCGCCATTACCTCGTCGTCGACGGCGTGGACGGCAAAAGCCACTATGTTGATATCGGCAAAGGCGAGGCCACCCAACCGACGCCAGAGGGCTGCATAGTGCGGGTCACGCGGAGGGACACCGGGCCAAGGCAAGTCGACCGCACAATTGCCGAGATCGCCACGGCCCATGACGGGCGCTACAGCGTCGATATCCATCTCAAGCATGACCAGTCGGCCACCGAACGCTTTGCCGAAACGCACGTGCGGCGACTGGAGGCGATCCGCCGGGCGACCGGTCGTGTCGAGCGCGAGCCGGACGGCACCTGGATCGTCGCACCGGATCATCTCGACCGTGTGTCTGACTACGAGCGTCAGCGGGCCGGGGCCGAGCCTGTCACGGTTGACAAGCTCTCATCGACGCCGCTGGAACAACAAGTCAGCTTCGACGGCGCCACCTGGCTCGATCGAGAGCTGGTTTCCGACATACCGGAGGCCTTGCACAGCTCTGGTTTCGGCCGCGATGTCCGAGAGGCGCAAGGCCGCCGACGGCAGTGGCTGATTGCGCAAGGTCTTGCTCGGGAAGAGCAGGACCGGATCGTCTATCGCGCCAACATGCTTTCGATGCTGCGCCAACGCGAGTTGAACCGCGTGGCCGGCCAGTTGTCGAACGAACTCGGTCTGCCCTATTCTGAAGCCCAGAGTGGAGATCGAATAGAAGGCACGCTCCGCCGCTCCGTCGAGCTCGCCGGCGGAAAATACGCTGTCATCGAGAAATCGCGCGAGTTCACGCTGGTGCCATGGCGGCCGGTGCTTGAGCATCATATCGGCAAGGAGGTTTCCGGCGTCGTGCGTGCAGAGGGGATTTCATGGACCATCGGCCGGCAGAGAAGCGGACCAAGCATTTCGTGACATGGCTACACAACTTCTTTGCCCGCGTTGAAACGGGTACTCAGTCCGGACGGAGTTCGCCTGCTAATTGCCCGCGGCATTGATCTCGCGAGGGATAAATGGCTGGTCGTGCAAGACTTATCGTTCGCTCTACAAAAAGCGCCCCAGTCATTCATCGTATTCCATGGTTCTGAGCCAAAACCCTCCTGCGCCACCACGGCACTCTTCCCGGTGCCACGGAAGCCCCGCCGACGACGGCGGTGCCGGCCTGGTTGCGCAGGGCTGCCCCCGACCCGAACAGTTGCGGCGCATGAGGACATTGCAATCACTGCAGGTGCGGCCATCGGCGCGCTCGATGCGATGGTCCGCCAGCTAGAGAGGTGGGCTGGCGCCTGGTGACAGCGCCTAGGGCTTTCGGCGGCCGCGGTACGGCGAGCAGGCTCGCGGCGTCGAGGATGAAGCCGCACTTCGCGATGTTCTTCTGCTCACACGACCGGGAGACGAGGTCGGCCCCGCGGGCCGGATGCTGTTGGCCGGGCGTGAACTGGCAGCCCATCCCGCTGAGGATCTTCTAACGGGAGAAACCTCGCTGCGGTGGGGAAGATTTCGATCGTCGCCCGCGACGACGAGGCGGTCAGCGACCTGACCAGACGAGCTCGGCAGCTTTCCGCTGCGGCATGGTGACCGGCGCGATCATGGCCGCCGAATGAGATCGCTTCGAACGCACCGTCGGATGCTGGCTCGCCGACGCTTTACTGGCGCAGCGCCTGGGAGGGCAATGCGGTGCCGCTACTGGGCACCGAGGCAGCTTTGGGCATGAGACCCGATCAATCGCGCCGGGCCGCAACGGTCATTGCGGCATCTGGAGTCGAGGCCGGGTCAGACCGGGGGAAAAACTGCTCGTCGCGTAGGAGCCCCGCGTTGCGCGCCGTCGATCTTTCCGCCCAACTCGGCGCCGCGCTGACCGGGGCCTGCCATTGCCCCGAAACTGAGGCCAAGGCGACGGACCCGCCCTGCGTATACCGACGCCCGCCGCGCCGCCGTCGGCGGAAACGAGCGGGCCGTGGACCTCACACAATCTGAGGTGCTGATGACGATGTGCATCGCCTACTTCCATCCGCACTCCTACCCACGAGCTCACCCGTGCGCCCGCGGTGCTGCGAACCCGCCGACGAATATTTGGCAGAAGCCGGAGTGGGCGCTCACCCGCGACGATTTTTTTGGCCTTGACCGGGCCGGGCGGCGCGACCCGAGCGTCGGGACAAAAAGCCGGGAAGGGGAGGGCACCAGCCCGGTTGAAGCCAAGGGCATGATGATGTGAGGACGATCTGCTGGCAAGAATTTGCGCAGATCGATGCTGTCCTGGCGCGCTCGTCGAAGATTCTGAGCGGCGCCGACGTGGCTGCTCGAAGGGAGAACACTTCACTGCGTGACCGTCCGGACCTGATTACGATCTCCATTGGAATAAAGAAGAACGACGGGCCGAATGGCAGGGTGGATCGCCAAGATGCGCGATCTGCCGGCTGTCCTGCGCGCATGCGGCACTCGCCACCATGAGCTTTACGACAAAATTGCCGGCACAGGCCGATTTCAAGAAGGTCTTGCTCTATGCTATCAGGAGGCGATCGCACGCAGCGCAAGATCGGCCAGTGCGGATGCTGGCCAAGCTGCCCGGCGCGTCGTGAGATGTTGCCCGTCGGATGGTGACGCTTTAGATCAGGCGGATCTCCACCCAGCGCCGCGCAGGTCGAACCCAGCGATTTTGTGGCACGCGCTCGAAAGGTGCTGCACCGCGGGAATTGCCGCCTCATCCATGCACTGCAAGAGTCACGAAAGGACGGTGACCCCCGAAGCAAAATCCTATCCGTGGGCACTCACGTGCGCCTGATGCGCACGTATCCATCGTGCGCATGCGTTCCATAAACACAATCGATTTTACCGACCAAAGAGAATAGCGGATACCGCCCGTTTCTTGAGGAAGGCTTATGGAACGACCGGCGCCGCTTGACCATTCGAAACCAATCGAAGTTGGCCGGCGCGAGCCCTGAGTTCCGGTTGATCTACATTCCAGGCGGCGGCACTGCCGCTATTGAGGCGATGAGGACGAAGTTCAATGGAAATATTGGGGCCTTCTAACCCAGAACAGGCCTGTTCCGCTTGTGTCGTGCTGCGGCCCTCATCCTCTCCATTACCGGCTGGATTGGGATGCGACAATCCAGAATGGGATCCGAAGATGCCGTGCGGGAACCACTCTAGAACCAAAGTGGAAGCAGTAACGGCAGGATATCGGCTGGAGGTCTGATGCTTAATCACAAAACAGTCGGTTCGAAGGGGCGCGACCCGTGCCCAGAAGGGACAAAGGCCAGAGACCTAAGCTTCGATTTCGCCAAAGGCGTCCTCATTATATTGGTGATAATTGGGACAATATGTTATCTATCGAGGCACTGACGACTTTTGGCTGTCGCCATATTTTAAGTCGATCTACATGTTTCACATGCCTCTGTTTATGGCGATAAGTGGATATCTTTCTTCGGGAGCGATTCTGCGCAAATCGTTCCCTCAAGGCGTCAGTGATCGAGCAATGCAACTAGCATTGCCAATGCTTTTTTGGTGTGCGTTGATTTGGATATCGAAGGCCGCCGTAATGTCTTCGGCGAACAGTTTAACCAGTGGAATGTTGGATTTTCTTAGGGAGTTCATTGGCACATACTGGTTCATCTGGGCAGCTTTCGCGTCCTTCGTCCTGATAAAGTTGCTCACGACTTTCAATGGCTCGTCGGTGTGGATCATAGGCGCATCTGCAATTGCGATCGCATTCGCGCCCGTCCCGTGGTCAATAACCCCGTTGGTACGATACACATACCCATTCTTTTGTTTGGGGTTCTTGTTTGCGCAGCCGATCGGATGGCAGGCAGCTAGCATCAGGCGCCACAAGGCTATTTTTGTGGTGTTACTTTCGATGGCTGCGTTCACGTGCTTTCTTGTTTGGGGAAAGGAAACGTACGTCTACAACAATCTTGTTTTGATCTACGATGCACAGTCGGCCAAACAAGTGTTGCTGATGTTCGCTGGCTCGGTAGCAACTTCTGCAGTGGCGATGCAGCTTATATTCCTATGCTGGAGAGTTGGCTATTCAACTCGCGTAGCTCGCTTTGTCGCGCTGGAGCTTGGTCAGAGCACACTGCTGCTTTACCTGCTTCAGGGTGCCGTGTTTCGCTTCATGGATCTAATACCGTTCGGAGAGCTTTGGGATCTCGCGAGCAGAATCGAGAGTTCGCCACTTTGCTTGGTTTGGCGATTGTTGTCACAGCGATGACAGTTCGCAGGATTGTGCGCCACCTTGGATATGTGTCGCGGAGCTATGCTTAATTTATGATGTGACTGCCGACAGTTGGCATTGAAGTCATTGGCGAGCCATGCCGGCGTGGCATTCCCCTCACGGATCACTTGATCCGCCGCCCGAAGTAAGGCGTGCCTGTAGGCCGGGATCGGTCCCGAATGCTCGTAGGACGGCAATTCGCTCGGGAGCCCGATCAGATTTGAAGCTCCGCGACCGTCTGGCGCCGACCGCAGCCAATGAAAGAGCGTCTGACCGATCGTCGCGTTCATCTCCAGAAGCCCGCCTAGTATGTTGTGACCACTGCTGTGGCAATGCAGCAGTCCTGGATGGCTGCATCAAATAGGTCCAAGATGCCCCGGGTGCGCTTCCACCGCATCACCGGGACCTTCGCTGCAGCTAAATGAAGAAAATCCAGGCGCGCGCTGAAGCATCGTAAAAAATTCATGGATTATGTCAGCTAATAAAATGACCCGATCCAATTTCAGTCGATCAATCAGCGCCCTTCGTCGGGGCTGTCGGTCCGCATCGCGCCTGGCGACGGCGCTATGCTGGTGCTCCTACGGCCGCCCTGTTGAACCGCTTTCTCCAGCACCGAACTGAATTGGTCCCGCTGGCGGACATTTCGATGCTTCCGCCTTGCGGGCCTTCTTTGTTGCGGCCGGCTCTGCGGCACGGCTGCGCCGACGTGAACGTGCTTGGCGGCACGTTTTGTGAGGGAGGGAAAGAGGCGCGCGGCCCTCTCCCTGCAAGTCGCCGCTGGCGGATTCCTCCGTCTGCCCGCTTCGCTCCGTGCAGACCGGGGAGACCCCTCCGCCCCCTTGCTCGCGCTGCTCGCCACGATGCAGGGGGACAGGCGACCTGAACCCGTGCCCAAGCCGATCTGATGGCAGAGGCGGTGGGGCTGGACATGGGCCCGTGGTGGACGTACGTGCCACACAAATCCTCATGCTCGCCTAACCGACCGCAACGTATGGCAATCCGGGCAGTCCCGACTAAAGATGGAGTAGGTCTCGGCCATTCCCGTGTCCGAACCCAGAAAAGTTACTGGTTTCCTTACGGGCGCGATACAAAGGGCACGGGCTGGACTTGGCTGCCGGGGGCGGGGCTTGTCGACCGCTCGATCGAAAGTGAGAGACGAGGAGGAGAATCACCGACCTGCAGAGCGGCAAGGCGCTCGCCTACCTCCCTGTCAGTCACCGTTAGCCGATGGTTTAGACGAAGATAGTCCGTCCATGTCGGCGTGCGGAATGTCTCGGTCCAAAGAGTCGAGTTCTGAAGATCGCGCTGGAGGGTCCAGTCCCGCGCACCGGCACGGCTCTGAACGCGCCGCCTTTCGCGCATGCAGCTCAGAAATTCCTCGATATTCTCCTCGGGTATCGAGTACTCCACCTTGATCACGATCGGGCCGCTCCTGGGCTTCAAATCGAGGGCCAGTTCTGGTGGCCTGAAGTCGAAGGCCCCTTGATCCGAT
This sequence comes from Mesorhizobium sp. M0954, assembly GCF_040319155.1. Taxonomy (NCBI): domain Bacteria; kingdom Pseudomonadati; phylum Pseudomonadota; class Alphaproteobacteria; order Hyphomicrobiales; family Phyllobacteriaceae; genus Mesorhizobium; species Mesorhizobium sp. M0954. The sequence goes on from NZ_JAMYNR010000038.1 coordinate 45,539, forward strand.
TCCTCCCATAGCCGTACCGGCAATAGCTTTCCCACGGCTGCAACCAGCAACAGCGCCGCTGCAGCACCTTCCAAAGCCCACGTCAGGGAATAGTACTGCGCGACAGCACCCCAGATCCAGCTGCCCGCTGCCATGCCGCCGTAGGTCAGGGCGTAATAGATCGACAGGGTGCGACCAACGACCCACCTTGGGCTTGCCAACTGCACACACACGTCGGTTCCGGTCCAGGTGACAACCCAGCCTGCGCCAGCGATTGCAAGCGCGATCGCTGCTACAGCCACCGATGATGTGAGAGCCAGTAAAAGGCAACACGTTGCGCAAGCAACGGATGCGAGCGTGATCAATCGATTTTGGGACGTGATGCGTCGCAAGTAGCTATTGCCAATGCCCGCGATGAAGGCGCCTGTGCCGAAGCCGGCTAACAGGACGCCGTAAACAATTGGCCCCCCCGCCAGTTGGTCGCGAACCACGAGGGGGAGCAGAGCAAGGATCGAGATGCTTGACAGCCCGAACAGGGTTGCGCGCACGATCGCCACTCTGATCTCCGAGGAGATTGCCGTGAAGCGCATGCCATCATGAATGGCCGTCGTCATCCGCTCGCGCGGAAGAGGCGAAGAGCGAACTTGCCACTTGGAGCGCAGCACAGCGCTCAACGGGACCAGGTCGGTCAGCGCAGCGAAGGCGAAAGCCGTAAGGGGGCCCAGCAAAGCCAAAATTACACCGCCCAGCGCCGGTCCTATGCTCCGAACCACGTTGTACCCCACCGACATCAGCGTCACTGCAGCGGGTATGTCGCGCTTTTCCAGGATGTCGCCGACCGAGGCGTGCCAGGCTGGATCATTCAAGGCAAAGCCGCATCCCGCCAAGAAACTCAGTCCCAAGATCAGCCATGGACTGACAAAGCCGAGTCCAACAGAGAGAGCCAGCGCCGTGGATGCCAGTGCGATCAGGCAATGTCCGGCAAGCATCACGCCGCGGCGGCTGAAGCTGTCTGCAATCGCTCCAGCAAGGATCGACAAGAAGAAGGCGGGCAGTGTCGATGCAGCCTGCACGAGCGCAACCATCAGATCGGAGGCTGAAATCGTTGCCATAAGCCAGCTTATAGCCACGCTCTGCACCAGCCAGCCAAGGCTGGATATCTGCGTGGCTGTCCAGATCGAACGAAAGACCGGATTCTGAAGAGGGATCAGTGTGTTTGCCGCAAAGGGCGGGGAATCTTGACGCCGCATGACTTCTCACCTCCACCACGTAGTTCTTTCACTCACTCACTCGCTGACAGCGGTGCGCTTACGCACAGCTGCGTCACAACCAAGTTCCGATATCGCGCTCGCAACAAAGTAGATGTCGCATCCACGGTGCCGATGCGCGATGAGTGTGCCAGTTGGGCGTCAGCTGGTCTGGGTCGCGCAGCCCGATGGGGTGCGGTCTGCCCTGCGACTCTTGGCCTTGGACGGTGCTACCGCCCCGATGGCCGGGTTGTCAAACTGCCACGGTGCTAGCAGCGCCCATCCCATCCTGACAGGCATGAGCATACGACGCAGTGCATCGCTGGTATCGGAGGCGGGTGCAAGATCAAGGGTGGCATCGTCTTGACAAGTACGAGCTGGTGGGCGCCTTTGCCCGACCTACACATCGGCGATTCATGGGGCCGCCGTTCAACTCGTTGGTCTATGCGCAAAAAAACATAATACGCTTGTAAAAGACGTTTCGTGTCGGCGCAGGCGCCGAGGAGGGCGCGGAAGCCTTGAGCATCGTCATCCCGCCACCGAACGTCACCGGCTCGCTGCACATGGCCATGCGCTCAACAACACGCTGCAGGACATTCTGGTGCGCTTCGAGCGCATGCGCGGCAAGAACGTGCTGTGGCAGCCCGGCATGGATCACGCCGGCATCGCCACGCAGATGGTGGTCGAGCGCCAGCTTATGGAGAAGCAGATCCACCGCCGTGACCTGACGCGCGACGAGTTCATTGAGAAAGTCTGGGAGTGGAAAGCCGAATCCGGCGGCGCGATCTTCAACCAGTTGAAGCGGCTGGGGGCCTCGGCCGACTGGAGCCGAGAACGTTTCACCATGGACGAGGGCCTATCCAAGGCGGTGCTCGAAGTGTTCGTCACGCTCTACAAGGAAAGGCCTGATCTACAAGGACAAGCGCTTGTCAACTGGGACCCGAAGCTCTTGATCGCGAGTCCGACCTTGAGGTCGAACAGCAGGAGGTCAACGGCAACCTCTGGCATTTCCGCTACCCCGTCGAGGGCGAGGTTTTGGATCCGGAAAATCCTAAAACCTTCATCACCGTGGCGACGACCCGCCCGGAGACGATGCTGGGCGATATGGCGGTCGGCGGTGCATCCCGACGACGAGCGTTTCCGGCATCTTGTCGGCAAGAACCTCATCCTCTGCCGATCGTCGGCCGCAGGATCGCGGTGGTGGCGGACGAGTATTCTGATCCGGAGAAAGGCAGCGGCGCGGTCAAGATCACGCCGGCGCACGACTTCAACGAATTTGAGGTCGGCAGGCGCCATAAGTTGCCGGCGATCAATATTCTCACCGTAGAGGCGGCGGTCACCCTCACGGACAATGACGACTTTCTCGCCGGGACGACATGGTGCGTAGTCGCCATGCTGCCCCTGGCCAGATCGTAGATGACCTCGGCTTGTTCGCCATGGCGAGCCGAAGCACGTTGACGGCCGTGCCGGGTGATGCGCCGTCCCAGACTATTATCCCAAAATCGGCGCGCGCCATCTCCCGGTCTTTGGCGGCGTACAGCCCAGTCGCCCAGATCATTGCGGGGTTCCTTGGCCGCATGGAAGACCCCGACATGTTTGTAGCCGTAGCCCGCGAGCAGGCCCTGCGCCTCGGCATCGGCTCCAGAGGCGTCGCCAATCAGCACGCCGTGCACGGCAACAACGATTGGGCGGATCCGAGCGATGGCAGGTTCCGGCAGCTCAAATATCTCGCGTGAACCCCCTATGAATATCATCGACATCATGACTTTCCCTTCTCTCCAGGGCTCCCTCGCTCTGACCGCCGTCTCCCTCTGGCCCTGCGTGAGGGGTCACCCGAACGCCGAGACGGCGAAGCCGGCTCGGGGAGCGGCGGGACGCCGCAACTAGAGCCCGGTCGGCGGCAGGCCGGCGCGCAGACCTGCCGCTCCGGAGGCGCTACGCGCGCGGAGCTAGTGGCCTTTGTCGGCCAGCCAGAGGCTCACGTCCTGGATCGAGCGCATGAGCACCGACGGATTGTCCCGCGCGGGAATGAAGCCCCAGCTCTGCCAGTAGCGCTCTGCCTCGGCGTCGATCGCCCGCACCACCACCGCGCGGCCGCCGACGATGTCGGCGCCGGCGACGCAGCGATACAGCGCGTCCTTGACCAAGCCGCTACCGACGCCTTGTCCGGCATAGCGGTGGTCGACGGCGAGTTGTCCGATCAGCAGGCAGGGGATCGGATCGGGCGGGCGTCCGGTGCGGATGGCGCGCGGTGCGCTATTTGGCTGGATCACGCCCGGCGCGAGGCCGTAATACCCGACGACTGTTCCCTCGTCGTGAACGACCAGGACGCGGGTAAACCCGCGGGCCTGGTTCGTTCGCGCGAAGCCGGCCAGCCAAGCATTGAGCGCCGGCTTGCCGCAATCGAAGCTGTCGAGGCGGTGTGCGTGGTCGAGGAGTTCGATGCCTGAAAGCGCCACCTAGCGGTCCCAGGGCGAGGACCGACGCAGCCGCTCGGCCGCCTTCGCCGGGGGCGCAGCGGCCGGGGCTGAGATCGCCTGCATGAAGGCGTCATAGGCTTCCGGGGACACGCGGATGACGGTTTCGTTGAGGATGGCCGCCTGCGCCTCGTGCAGCGCGGCGCGCCGCATGAACTCCGTGCGCGACAGGCCGAGCAGCTCCGCGCCGCGGTCGATGATGGTGAGATCATCGTCGCGAAACCGCATCGAGACGGGTGCTTCCTTCCTGGTGGGTGTGGTGGCCATGGCGCGCTCCTGTGCTGCGGACGTATATACGTTAGTGTAACGCGGAACGCAATACTACGTTCCCTGGCGACGTCTCGTGGCGGATGGTCTCAGGATTTCTCGCCGCATCGGTTCTTCTCGGCTTCTCGCCCCAGTCGCCATTGCCGCAACCCAGAGCAAGGTGGCTTTGGTCAGCTCCGGCGGATCAATTACGGCTTAGGAAGCGCATTTGTTTTTGGCGGCCGGATGAGCGGGTCCAGAAGCGAAGTCGCTGCCATGACTGTCGCCGGACCAGCCCCGGCTATCCCGAACCTGATAAACATCTGACGCGATGGCGACTTTCGGGCCGTCACGCCACAAAGGAGGAACGGCTATGAAGGCTGGGCGGCGGCACTTTCATTCTCAGGCGCCGCTCTATGCCACCTGTCGGCCAATGTGACATCGCCACTGCGGTCCGGGCAATCGCGGTTGTGGTGACCGCGAGCCACTAAGCTTGTGCCGTACCCTTACAATGATTCATCAAGGCGTTTACCTCGGCAATCACGAGATCCGGCGTGATGTCGAACTTGCATCGGACTTTGACCGGACAATGCCGCACTTGGTCCAGACCACATCCGCGACATTCAATAACACTCATAAGCATGCTGACCAAGGGACCTCGAAACCCCCAAATCTCCGGTAGATGTGACGCCGTGAAAATGCCGATAGTAGGGCGGCCAAGCTGGGCAGCGACATGGCCGGTGCCTGAATTGTTCGAAACGACGAGCGCGGCCGAATTCACGAGACAATTGAATTCCAATTCTGACAAGTCGACAGCCGTCCGAATGTTCGCGGCTCCACGTTCCCTAGCTATCTTCGCAACCTCCTCAAGCGCTTCCAGGCATTCGCCACGGCCAACGAGGACCACCTCACCACGGGTCGAAAGAGCAGCGACAACTTTGCCAAAACTTTCAATCGGCCAATCTCGCAGGCTGGAATTGGAGAACGGAGCCACGACAATCGGGGCATTGCCTGTAGTCGAATTCTGTGGGTGACCCGCTCCGCTTTCGAAATAGGCAGCTGCCTTTGCGACCAGAAAGAGGAGGATTTCTGACACATGCTGGAGACGCACCTGCTTACGGTCAATGAACCAATCAAGCCATCTACGGGGGATTTTGTTAGCAAGCCCTATTTTTTGGACCAGCTTGTAGAAAATGGTTCTGCGCAGTTTCAGATTGAATGGCGCTATCGCAATATCGATCTGATGCATGCTGTACGGATCAACTATCGCCGCACGGTGCCTGGCGGGGACTTCAAGCAAGATGGGCCTTGTTTCTTCCGGAACACGCATATCAATGGCAAGATCAAACTCGCCGGTCAGCAGCGGCCTTATGTCGGCGGCTTCTTTGCGCGTTTTGACTTTTGGGTTGCGAGGAAAAAAGTCAAAAGCAATGTGATCGTCGGCGAGGTCGAACTGTTTTGCAGTAGCGATGTTCCAGCTTCCCACCACCAGCGTAATGTGGGCATGCGCAAAACGCTGACGAAGGTCCTTTAGGGGCCCTAGAGACATCCAAAAGTCGCCGACATGATCAAGCTTGAGGACCAAAATTCTCATCCTTGCGCTTGACTGTTCCGGCTCTTCCCAGCTGCGGTATATAATTTGATTGCCGTCGTGCTTTGTAAAATATGCCATTGCCATTCCGAAGATTATACGGTCAACACTGATAGCCCAGTGACGCGTGTGTAGGGTTGGAGTGCTCCCCACTTGTCCGCGTCTCCGCAAGAATTCTGCCATCAGATCCAAGCCGCGCTCCAGCAGGAGCTGTCGGGCGAAGTCTGCATCTCTAGCGGTGGTAGCGCGCCAAGAAGCCAGCTATGTCCCGACCCGCAATGTGAAGGGCTTCGTCACGGTCTTGCATGCAGTGAGTTCGAGAAACGCCGAGTAGACGGCGTTCGCCAAGCCGCCGTCCCCAGATCTCGAGCATAACGGCTGTGGCCTCGCTCTTTGGTCGATGCTGATCCTGAATGAGACCGTCGCCGCCGGCGACGACATCGCCGGCCGGATTGACCGTCTCCGGCACGCCCTGTCGCTGTGGTCCCGCATCATGGTGGTTACAAAGGACCCGCCGCAGGCGCTTTTTTCTGCGCGTCCGGGTCGTCCAACATGAAGTGGACGAATCAACCCTGTGATGAAGTCGACCGCCGGCGCGCCGGGGGGGGGGGGGGGGGGGCGGGGGGAGCCGGGCGGGGGGGGGTGGGGCGGGGGGGCGGCGGGGGGGGGGGGGGGGCGGGGGGGCGGGAGGGGG
>NZ_JAMYNR010000039.1:0-50139 GCF_040319155.1 Mesorhizobium sp. M0954
GCCTTCTTCTCGGCTCCGCTGCGGCACTGATCGCAGTTTCCGGTGCGCGCGCCGCCGACGCCGTCGTCGTCGCCGAGCCGGAACCCGCTGAATACGTCAAGATCTGCGACGTCTACGGCGCTGGCTACTTCTACATCCCCGGCACCGAAACCTGCCTGCGCATCGGCGGCTACGTCCGCTATGACATTGGCATCGGCGACGTCGGCTCATTCGACGGTGCAAAGACTACCGATCAGCAGGACGGCGACTCGCAGGATACCTACTACAAGCACGCCCGCTTCACGCTGAAGACCTGGACCGGCCAGGAAACCGAGCTCGGTACCTTGAAGACCTACACCGAGACCCGCTTCAACTGGGGTAACCACAACGATTACCTTGATGACAACTTCAATGGCGGTACGAGTGTTTCGCTGAACTTTGCCTGGGTCCAGCTCGGTGGTTTGCGCGTCGGTAAGGACGAATCGGCCTTCGATACCTTCATCGGCTACGCCGGCAACGTCATCCAGGATACGCTGGTCCCTTACGGCGGCTTCGACACCAACGTCGTCCAGTATTACTTCGATGCTGGCAACGGCTTCTCGGCCGTGGCTTCGTTGGAAACCGGTTCGGGCAGTGCCGCCGCAGATCCTGGCATTTTCCAAGACAGCAACAGCGGTAATGATTCCATCGACAGCTATGTCCCGTATGTCGTCGGCGGTCTCAAATACACGCAGGGCTGGGGCTCGATCACCGGTGTTGCCGCCTATGACAGCACCTGGGAAGAGTGGGCCGGCAAGGTTCGCCTCGACGTTACGCCGATACAGAACCTGACACTGTTCGTCATGGCCGGTTACGGTTCTGACGACAACATCGACCGCAACTTCTACAAGCAGTGGGGCGGCAACTGGGCAGTCTGGGGTGGTGGCACCTACACCATCAACGAGAAGACCTCGTTCAATCTCCAGGCCTCGGTTGACGACGACAAGAACTACGGCGTCGCGGCTAACGTCGCTTACGACATCGTGCCCGGCTTCACGATCACGGCTGAAGTCGATTGGGCCCACGACGGTCAGTTTGATAAAGCCTATGATCGCAACTGGACCAATGCCGACGACAAGGACAGTATTGGCGGCATGCTCCGCTTCCAGCGCTCATTCTAACAGTCCGAGCCAGATTGAGATTGAACCCGGCGGGCGACCGCCGGGTTTTTCTATCAGGGCGACTCCGCTATCAAGCCGCGTGAGCATGGCGCCGGTTACAGGTCGCGATCGTTCTCTGCCAGTTGCTGAGAAATTCTACCGACTGATATCTGGCCGCACGCTGGAAATCAGCCGTAAGCCTGCGCGGTTCAGATATCACGATCCACGCAATGTGGACCGCCAACTCCAAATCAAATCTCGGCGAGATCGCCAAGCGACTGGATCAGCGGCTGGATCGTACTCTCATACTTTTTCCAGCGTTTGACCGATGATGTATAGATCGGCTGCCGCACCTGCCAGCGGCTGGGGGTATTGACCGACCTGTCCTTCTCGAAAAAGCGAAGGCAGGAATCGTCCCACGGCAAGCCGAGATGATCGATGAGACGGCGCGATTGAGCCTCCTGATCCGCAACCAGCGTTTCGTAGCGGCTTTCGAAGATACGTCCGGGAAAGATCTTGTCCCAATGCCGTATCAGACGATCATATTCCCGGTAATACAGTCCGAGAGTCTCAAGGTCGGCGTTGTAACCATGCTCCTTGCTGAAATTCAGGACGAAGCACGAGACGCAATTGTCGATGGCATCGCGGCGGCAATGAATGATGCTCGCGTTGGGAAAGAGAATTCCGATCAAGCCGACAAGCTCGAAGTTGTGAGGCATCTTGTCGACGATGCGCAACGCGCCAGGCGCGTGTTGACGCAGATAGGACAGGTATTCTTCGGCCAGCGCTCTCGACTGATCCCTCGTCATCGACATGATCGAACTGCGCAGGTCCTCATCCGAGTGCGTTCTAAAGCCCATCGAGCTTGCGATTCGCCGCAGCTTCGTAAGCTCCCCGGCGCCATGAACATCCGGATGGCTCGCACAGATTTGCTCGGTGAGCGTCGTCCCCGACCGGGGCATGCCCAGCACAAACACGGGCAACGCGGACGGGCTACCGTGGCCGGCTTTGGTTGCCAATAGTGACGGGGTGAATATCCCGATCATGGAATCGACACTGCGGCGGTAGGACGCCAGGTCATAATCGTGGCCAACGGCCTTTTTTGCCTTCTGGAAGTGATCCATCGCCTCTTCATAACGCTGAAGATCGTTCAGCACTTTGCCTGCGGCGTGATGGAGCTGCGATGCAATATCCGGGTCAAGCTTGGGATTGGAGAGTTCGCGCAGGATAGAGTCGAGCTCGGCAGGTTTTTCGGTGAATTTGCGCGTGTCGACCAGGCTATTGTAGGCCTCTCCAACATCGACGCGACGTTCGATTGCCTGCTTCAGATACGCTCCGGCTTCGTCCATGCGACCGACGCTGGTGAGCGCACCAGCCAGACCAATCCGGACCATGGGATGGTCGCCGTTGATCTTTAGCGCCTTCTCGTAAAGGGGCAAAGCCATCTCGGCCTTGTCGAAGTTGACGTAGGCACGTGCTAGTCCGCAAAGCGCTTCCACCAGGTCGGGCTTCAATTCGCAGGCGCGCTGCAGGTGCCTGATCGCAAGCAAGCTGTCGCCAAGCTTCAGACCGGCCTCTCCCAGGCTAAGGTGGAAATATGGATTTTCAGGCGCCTGGCTTGCCGCCCGTGCGAAATATTTGAGAGCCAACTCATCGTCGACACCGAGCCCCAGCGTGCCGAGGATATACAGCGAAAGCGGGTGGTTGGGCGTGCGGGCGAGAACGCGATGGCATAATTCCTCGGCCTCCGGGAGTCGCTTGGCTTGCTGGAGTTCGAGCGCCTGTCGCAACAACATGTCGTCGGCCTGCGCGCGCGACGGCGGTTTCGCTTTCGGCGGTTTCGCTTTCGGCGGCTGCACTTTCGGCGCCGGGCGGGACTTTATGTGCTTGGACCAAGCGGGCGGCAGTCGGTTGCTCATCATGTCTCGCTAGCAAAATGATCCGGGAGAATCCAGCCTGACGTGCCCGCCTGCCGCGGAACTTGCGCAGGCCAAGCCGGCAGGCTAGCAAGAAGGCCCCCTTTCGAACGAGCCCTATCATGCGCCTGCGCCCTCCCCTTACGCCGCTCATCGACGCGCTTCCCTCCACGGTGCCGTTTGTCGGCCCGGAGGCGCAGGAGCGTGATCGCGGCCGCGCCTTTCGCGCCCGCATCGGCGCCAATGAGAGCAGTTTTGGCCCTTCCCCGCGCGTCGTTGCCCGCATGGCTGAGATTGCCGCCGACATGTGGATGTATTGCGACCCCGATAATCACGATTTGAAGGTAGCTGCCGCCGGGCATCTCGGCGTCGGCGCCGAAAACGTCGTCATCGGCGAAGGCATAGACGGGCTGCTCAGCCTGGTGGCGCGCATGTATGTGGCGCCCGGCGACGCGGTGGTGACCTCGCGCGGCGCCTATCCGACCTTCAACTTTCATGTTGCCGGCGTCGGCGGCCGGCTGGTCGCAGTGCCCTACGAGAACGATCGGGAAAACCTCGACGGCCTGCTGGCGGCAGTGGCCAAGGAAAAGGCGCCACTGGTCTACCTGTCCAATCCGGACAATCCGATGGGCAGTTGGTGGGAAGCCGCCGAGCTCAGCCGCTTCATCGAAGCCTTGCCGGAGACCACAATGCTGGTGCTCGACGAAGCCTATGGCGAATTAGGGCCAGCCTCAGCGCTGCCGCCGATCGATGTCGCGCGGCCGAACGTCATCCGCATGCGCACCTTCTCCAAGGCCTATGGGCTGGCCGGCATACGCTGCGGCTATGCGGTGGCCGAGGCCCAGGTGATTCGGGACTTCGAGAAGATCCGCAACCACTATGGCGTCAGCCGCATGGCGCAGATCGCCGGTGTCGAGGCGCTTGCCGATCAGGCCTGGCTGGATAGCGTGGTGGCGCGGGTCGCCGCCGGCCGCCGGCGTATCGCCGCAATAGCCGAGGCGAACGGGCTGAAGCCGCTGGCTTCGGCGACCAATTTCGTCACCATCGACTGCGGCCGCGACGGCGCTTTCGCACTGAAAGTGCTGCAGGCGCTGTTGTCACGCGACGTCTTCATCCGCAAGCCGATGGTGCCGGTTCTCGACCGCTGCATCCGGGTCAGTGTCGGCCTCGACCACGAGCTCGACATCTTTGCCGAGGAACTGCCTGGCGCACTGGCGGCAGCGCGGGGGAACTGAAGAGCGCAACGCCGGGATTCCAGTGCTGCCCGCTATTTCTCCCCGAGCAGGCGCATGACGCGCTTCAAGGCGTCCGATAATTCGGCAGCCGCGTCATCGGCGAGGCCGGCCGTCAGCCGGGCGAGGTCGCGATCCGCCGCAGCCTGAAGCCTGGCGAGCTCAGCACTTCCGCGAGCGGTCAGCGACAGGATACGTCTGCGCCGATCGGCTGGGTCAGAGCGTGTCTCGGTCAGGCCAGCGGCGGCGAACCTCCTCAGGACGCGCGAGACATAGGCCGGATCGAGCCGGAGTTCGGCAGCGATTTCGGAGGCCGCCGGCCGGAGATCGAGGTGGAACGCCCGTGCAAGAAACCCTGCCTCACCGCCGCTATTGGCGACAGCGCGGGATCGGCCGCCCAATTCGAACAGCAGCCGCGCCTCGCCCAGCGTATAGGCGCTGTGCGTCAAGGTCAGGTCGAGCAGCCCGATCAGGCGCGTGTAGAAGCGATTGAAGCCACGTATCTCCGCGACAAGGGCATTCCGATCGGCCGGCATGTCGACCTCCTTCGGACGGACCGCTCCGTCAGGGCCATGATCGCCTATTATTTGACTTAGTCAATCATCGGCGGAGGCGCCACCCATCTCGCAGTGCGAAATCTGGCGGATAGCGACCGGAGAGAAACCTTCGATGCACGTTGCGCGGTTGAATTTGCGCGGCGATGCGCCAGACTCGATTCAAAGGATGGAGAGCGCGATGACCGATCGTACGGTGCAGGTTCGCATATACGGCAAGGTGCAAGGCGTCAGCTACCGGGTTTGGGTGCGGCGCGAGGCGTCGGCGCTTGGCCTTGCCGGGTGGGTGCGCAACGAAGTTGACGGCTCGGTGACAGCCTTGATTGCAGGGACCGATGCGGCGGTCTTGGCAATGATCGAACGGCTTCGGCAAGGGCCCCCAGGGGCAGCGGTTTCGAAGGTCGATGTCGAGGAGATCGAGGCTCGCGACATGTCGGCCGATTTCAGGATTGTTGCCTAGCAAGGCATGGTCCTGCTCATTCGCTTCCATCGCACAAAGTTCTCGAGGGTGCAGATAGAGCAAATCTGAAGCCATTGCCCTGCCCGGACGCGCCTCTTGAATTAATTGAACGTTTGTTTTATTTTCCGCGAAAAGGCGGCTTGTCATGGCGCGTACGACCGGTTCCGACGGAGAGAAGACCGAAGCTGCGGTCCGCGAGGCGGCAGTCAGCCTGATTGCGCGTCTCGGCTACGAGGCGATGTCGATGCGCCAGCTGGCGGCCGAGGTCGGCGTCCAGGCAGCGGCGCTGTACCGCTACTTCCCGACCAAGCAGGACCTTCTGTTCATGCTGATGCGTGAGCATATGGAAGGCTTGATCGAGGCGTGGCGCGCAACACGCCCTGTCGGCGCTGATCCGGCAGCGCGGCTTGCCGCTTATGTCGAAAACCACATCGCTTTCCATATCGAACGCCGCCACTCCACCCATGTCTCGAACATGGAGCTGCGCAGCCTGTCGCATGAAAAACTCACGCAGATCCTGCGCATGCGCACGGCCTACGAGAAGGAGCTGCGCGCCATCCTGCGCGACGGCGTCGAAGCGGGGTTATTCAGCATCGAAGACACCGGGCTCACCGCCATGGCGCTGATCCAGATGATGACCGGCGTCATTGTCTGGTTCCGGCCGGGCGAGCGGCTGTCGATCGCCGAAGTCACCGCTACATATCTGGCAATGACAATGCGCCTTGTTGGAGCAAAGAGCGATGGCGCGTCAACGAGCTACGACGCCGCGCCTCTATTCGGGCGCGCAAAGGACGCTCTAGCAACTTGATTTCGCGCATGATCCCGATTTCGGGATCGTGCGCCGGGAGGAACGGCATGTACATGCATACGCTCAACTTCGGGCTTGACGAAGACATCGAGGCGCTGCGCGACCTGGTGCGGCGCTTCGCCCAGGAAAAGATCGCACCGATCGCCGCCGAAATCGACCGCTCGAACGAATTCCCGGCACATCTGTGGGCCGAACTCGGCGGGCTCGGCCTGCTCGGCATCACCGCCGATCCCGATTTCGGCGGCACCGGCATGGGCTACCTTGCCCATGTCGTGGCGATGGAGGAGATTTCGCGCGCCTCGGCCTCGGTCGGCCTCTCCTACGGCGCCCATTCCAACCTCTGCGTCAACCAGATCAACCGCTGGGCAACGCAGGCGCAGAAGGAAAAGTATCTGCCATCGCTCTGCAGCGGCGAAAAGGTCGGCGCACTGGCGATGTCGGAATCGGGTGCCGGCTCCGATGTCGTGTCGCTGCGCCTGCGCGCCGAAAAGCGCAACGACCGCTATGTGCTCAACGGCACCAAGATGTGGATCACCAACGGGCCGGATGCCGAGACGCTGGTCGTCTACGCCAAGACCGATCCGGAACTCAATTCGCGCGGCATCACCGCCTTCATCGTCGAAAAAGCCTTTGCCGGTTTTTCGGTGGCGCAAAAGCTCGACAAGCTCGGCATGCGCGGCTCGAACACCGGTGAGTTGGTGTTCGAGAATGTCGAAGTGCCATTCGACAATGTGCTGCACGAGGAAGGGCGCGGCGTCGAGGTGTTGATGTCGGGCCTCGACTACGAACGCGCCGTGCTGGCCGGCGGGCCGGTCGGGCTGATGGCAGCGTGCCTCGACGTGGCGATACCTTACGTGCATGAACGCAGGCAGTTCGGTCAGCCGATCGGCGAATTCCAGCTGGTGCAAGGCAAACTCGCCGACATGTATGCGACGATGAACGCGGCGCGCGCCTACGTCTATGCCGTAGCCGCCGCCTGCGATCGCGGTGAGACGGCCCGCAAGGATGCTGCCGGCTGTATTCTCTTCGCCGCCGAAAAGGCAACGCTGATGGCGCTCGACGCCATCCAGCTTTTGGGCGGCAACGGCTACATCAACGACTACCCGACCGGCCGGCTTTTGCGCGACGCCAAGCTCTACGAGATCGGCGCCGGCACCAGCGAAATCCGTCGCTGGCTGATCGGACGAGAAATCATGGCGGAGGGCGCCTGATGGCGTCTTTTTGAGATTTTGCCAGAAGCCGCACGATGTGGCATACATGGGGTAATGTGCCACAATCCAGGCGAGACGGACCATGGCTGGCAGAACGGGAAAGTCCGGATTTGACGAAGACCCGCAAGCACGGTTCGATGCCGGCGCTCGCAAAGCGCCGTTTCGGCTTCCGGCGAAACGCGAGCGTGTCAAGCTTGGCGAGGGCGGGCGCTTCGTCATCCCTGCCGCGATGCGCGAGCAGATGGGCGTGAAGCCTGGCGAGGATATGATCCTGCATGTCGAGAACGGCGAGCTGCGGGTAAGATCGTGGCTGCAGAATCTGCGACGCGTCCAGGCCGAATTGTCAGCGTTGAAACAGCCCGGTGAAAGCGTCGTCGACGAATTTCTGAAAGAGCGACGGGAAGAGCAGCGTCGAAGCGACAAGCGTCTCGACCGTCTTCACGCCGAAGGGACGACGGGAAAGCGGACGAAATGAAGCCCTACGTCATGGACAGTTCGGCGGCGCTCGCAATCCTGCTCAACGAGAAAGGCACCGACAATGCTTTGGGGTTCGCGCCGGACGCACAATGCAGTTCGGTCAATGCGGCCGAAATCATCGCCAAGCTGATCGACAAGGGACGCAGCATGGAACAGGCCGCGGACGACCTCGCCAGTCTCGGCATGCCGATCGCCGTTTTCGACGACGCGATGGGCATCGCCGCCGGGCAGCTTCGCCAATTGACGCGGCATCGCGGCTTGTCGCTGGGCGATCGGGCTTGCCTGGCGCTGGCAATTCGCGAGAATGCCATTGCCGTCACCGCTGATCGCGATTGGGGCGACCTCGATGTCGGCTGCAAGATCGAGCTGATCCGGTAGCGCCATGGCCCCCCTCACCTCGCAGATGTCGCCCGCCTCCGATATTTTCCGCGGCAATGCCGAGCGCATGCGGGCGCTGGTCGCCGATATTGCTGAAAAAGCCGCCGCCATCGAGCGCGGTGGCTCGGAAGAGGCGCGTGAGCGGCACGTCTCCCGCGGCAAGCTCCTGCCGCGGCAACGCCTAGCCCAATTGCTCGATACAGGCTCGCCCTTCCTCGAAATCGGCCAGTTCGCGGCATGGTCGATGTATGGCGAGGACATCCCTTCGGCCGGCCTCATCGCCGGCATCGGCCGCGTCGAAGGCACCGAAGTGATGGTCGTCGTCAACGACGCCACGGTGAAGGGCGGCACCTATTATCCGCTGACGGTGAAGAAGCATCTGCGTGCACAGGAGATCGCATTGCAGAACAATCTGCCTTGCGTCTATCTGGTCGACAGCGGCGGCGCCAATCTGCCCAACCAGGACGAGGTGTTTCCCGACCGCGATCATTTCGGCCGCATCTTCTACAACCAGGCCAACATGTCGGCCGCCGGCATTCCGCAGATCGCCTGCGTCATGGGCTCGTGCACGGCCGGCGGCGCCTATGTGCCTGCGATGTCGGATGAGACAATCATGGTGCGCAACCAGGCGACCATCTTTCTCGGCGGGCCGCCGCTGGTGAAGGCGGCCACCGGCGAGGACGTCACCGCCGAGGACCTCGGTGGCGCCGACGTGCACACAAGGCTTTCCGGCGTTGCCGACCACTATGCGCTCGACGACGAGCATGCGCTGGCCATATGCCGGCGTATCGTCAAAAACCTGAATCGGAACAAAAATGTAAGCCTGGCCTTGCAGAAATCGATTCCGCCGCTTCACGATCCACATGAACTCTACGGCATCGTGCCGACGGATCTGCGCCAGCCCTATGACGTGCGCGAGGTAATCGCCCGCACCGTCGACGGCTCCGAGTTCGATGAGTTCAAGCAGAATTATGGCACCACGCTGGTCACCGGTTTCGCCCATCTCAGCGGCATGCCGGTCGGCATCGTCGCCAACAATGGCGTGCTGTTTTCGGAAAGCGCGCTGAAGGGCGCGCACTTCATCGAGCTGTGCTGCCAGCGCAAGATCCCGCTGATTTTCCTGCAGAACATCACCGGCTTCATGGTCGGGCGAAAATACGAGGCCGGCGGCATCGCCAAGGACGGCGCCAAGCTGGTCATGGCGGTCGCAACGGCCAAGGTGCCGAAGGTGACCGTGATCATCGGTGGCTCGTTCGGTGCCGGCAATTACGGCATGTGCGGACGCGCCTATTCGCCACGCTTCCTGTGGATGTGGCCGAATGCCCGCATTTCGGTGATGGGCGGCGAGCAGGCGGCAACGGTGCTGGCCGTGGTCAAGCGCGAAGGCATCGAGCGCAAGGGCGGGGAATGGAGCGCTGAGGAGGAAGCGAAATTCAAGAAGCCGATCCTGATGAAGTACGAGCACGAGGGACACCCGCTCTATTCGTCGGCAAGGCTCTGGGACGACGGCATCATCGACCCGGCCAAGACCCGCGAGGTGCTGGCGCTCAGCCTTTCGGCCGCGCTCAACGCCGAGATCGAGGAGACAAAATTCGGCGTGTTCAGGATGTGAGATGAGCGAAATCGGCCAGAGGATTCGCATTCAAACCGGCGACATCACGAAGCTGGCGGTCGATGCCATCGTCAACGCCGCCAATACCTCTCTTCTCGGAGGCGGCGGCGTCGACGGCGCTATCCACCGCGCGGCCGGCCCCGAGCTTGTGGCAGAATGCCGGACCTTGCATGGCTGCAAGGTCGGAGACGCAAAAATCACCAAGGGCTACAGGCTGCCCGCGCGCTACGTCATTCATACGGTCGGGCCGGTCTGGCAAGGTGGCAGCAAAGGAGAAGCCGAACTGCTCGCCTCCTGCTATCGCCGGTCGCTCGAAATCGCCGCCGCAAAGGACTGCCGGACGGTGGCGTTTCCTGCGATCTCGACCGGGGCCTACCGCTATCCGAAGGATCAGGCGACGCAAATTGCTGTCGGGACCGTGAGCGCCTTCATCGGCCAGAACATCGCTCCGGCAACCGTCATTTTCTGCTGCTTCGACGAGCCGACGGCCGAATTGTATCAGCGGGTCGTCGCTGCACTCGGCAGGGTGTGACCCTGCGCGGGAGACAACCCACCACATCTCCAGACTATTTTTTGCTTCTCGATCTGGCCAGACGAAAGAATCACGGCTATTGATCATCGCAAATACCAATGGGGATTGGGCGAAGATGAGGCGGCGGGTTTTTCAGAGAACAACTGCGCATATACTTGCGGCGTTGCTTATATTAGCGACGCCTGGCATCAGTGCAGCGGAGTCGCTGGCGGGAAGCAAGGGCGAGACCCGTTTCTATCCCTATTTGCCGCAGAGCCCGAAGGATCCGTGTACCAGGGCCTACAAGGCCTATGTAGCGGCCGGCGGCCATTCAGCCTATGCAACCACTCCGTATTCCCGGGTGCGTTTTCTGTACATCATCTGCGGCTCGCGCTTGAATGCACCGTCACAGCAAGCTGCCGAAGAATTGGCGTTGAAATCCTGTCAGGCCGCCCGCAACAGTTACAGAGTTACAACAGGCGGCGGCTGCGAAATCGCTGCCTCCAAGTAGGCGAATATATTTCAGTGTTTGGGGTTCAAATGGGTTTGGCAATGAAATCTTTATCAATCAAGCGAGCAACCATGTCGGTACTTGCACTGCTTGTGGCCTCTGCACCGAATGTCGGCGCCGCCGAATCGCTGGCGGGAAGCAAGGGCGACAGCCGCTTTCCGGTCTATTTTGCACCGGGTACAATCGGAGGCTGCGGCAAGAATTACAAGGACTATGTGGCGGCTGGCGGTCACTCGGCCTATGCGATGACGCCATTCAACTGGGCAACCGAATTCACTATTTGCGGTGCTTATCTGAATGCAACATCCCAGAAGGCTGCGGAGGCGCTGGCGTTGAAATCCTGCCAGTCCGCGCGCAGCAAGTACAAGGTCACGACTGCAGGGGCCTGCGCCATAGCTGCCTCCAAATAGACCGACACTCGTCGGCCTTCGACATATTCAATGGGTGGGAAAAATGAAATCTATAAGCGTCAAACAAGCAGTCTTCTCGCTAATAACCGGGTTGCTTCTAATCTCGAGCCCCAATGTCGGCGCGGCGGAATCGCTGGCTGGAAGCAAGGGCGACGTCCGCTTCTACCCGTATTTTCCGGCGACCGCGGATCGGCCATGCACCAAGGCATATAAGGCCTATGTCGCGGCCAGCGGCCATTCAGCTTATGCGACCACTCCGTATTCCCGGGTGCGTTCGTTGTACATCCTGTGCGGCTCGCGCTTGAATGCGCCCTCGCAAAAGGCTGCCGAGGATATGGCGATGAAATCCTGCCAGGTCACCCGCGACCGTTACAGGGTCACGACCGGGGGAGCTTGCGAAATCGCGGCCTCAAAGTAGGCAGGCCTCGCTTGCCTACCCTTTGACCGCCAGACTACAAAGCAGGGCATTGCCGCAGTTCGCGTGACGAGAATTCGCGCCGTTGGCGGCAGCTCTGCCTGTGGAGGCCCGATGTTCGCCAAGATCCTGATCGCCAACCGTGGCGAGATCGCCTGCCGGGTGATCCGCTCGGCACGCAGGATGGGTGTGCGCAGCATCGCCGTGTATTCCGACGCCGACGCTCACGCCCTGCATGTCGAAATGGCCGACGAAGCGGTGCATATCGGCGCCTCTCCCGCCAACGAAAGCTATCTGCGCGGCGACAAGATCATCGCGGCGGCCTTGGCCACAGGTGCCGAGGCCATCCATCCGGGCTACGGCTTTCTTTCGGAAAACCCCGATTTCGTCGACCAGGTGGTCGCGGCGGGGCTGATCTTCATTGGCCCGTCGGCGGCCTCGATCCGTGCCATGGGACTGAAGGACGCGGCCAAGCGGCTGATGGAAAAGGCCGGCGTGCCTGTCGTTCCGGGCTATCACGGCGAAGCGCAGGAGATCGTGTTGCTCGCCTCCAAGGCGCGCGAGATAGGCTACCCCGTACTGATCAAGGCGCGCGCCGGCGGCGGCGGCAAAGGCATGCGGCGCGTCGAGCATCCCGATGAGTTTTCGGAAGCACTGTCGGGCGCGCGGCGCGAGGCGAAAGCCGCGTTCGGTGACGACCGCGTCTTGGTGGAAAAATATGTCGACAAGCCTCGCCACATCGAAGTGCAGGTGTTTGGTGACAATTTCGGCAACGCCGTGCATCTTCACGAACGCGACTGCTCGGCGCAGCGCCGCCACCAGAAGGTGATCGAGGAGGCGCCTGCCCCCGGCATGACGCCGGCACTGCGCAAGGCGATGACGGAGGCGGCGGTGAAAGCCGCCAAGGCAATCCACTATTCCGGCGCCGGTACCGTCGAGTTCATCGTCGATGCCTCGCAAGGTCTGAAGGCCGACCGTTTCTGGTTCATGGAAATGAACACCCGTCTGCAGGTCGAGCACCCCGTCACCGAAATGGTTACCGGCATCGACCTGGTCGAGTGGCAGTTGCGGGTAGCCGCCGGCGAAAAACTGCCGAAGACGCAGAGCGAGATCGCGCTCTCCGGCCACGCCTTCGAGGCGCGCATCTATGCCGAGGACGCGGCAAGAGGGTTTTTGCCGGCGACCGGCACCTTGCACCATTTGAAATTTCCGCAGCCGGCACCGGTGGGTGCGACCATGCGCGTCGAAACCGGTGTACGCGCTGGCGATGCGATTTCGCCGTTCTACGATCCGATGATCGCCAAGCTGATCGTTCATGGCAAGGACAGACGGACGGCGCTCATCGCGCTTGGCACGGCACTGTCGCAGACCGAAATCGCCGGCTCGACGGTCAACACTGGCTTTCTTGCCGCGCTGACCGCTGATGCGGATTTTGCGGCGGGCGATGTCGATACCGGCCTGATCGCCAGGCACCAGCAGGCGTTGACGGCGGTTCCGCCGCCGAGCGGTGAGACGATTGCCGCCGCGGCACTTGCCGCGTCCGGTGCGCGCGACTTGCCGTCCTCGGACGATCCCTGGTCGTCACTGGCCGGCTATGCGCATTTCCACGCTGTAGCGCGGAGCACCCTGCTGAAGTTTGGCGAGCAGGAGATCGGCGCGCGCGTGTCGGTGCGGCCGGACGGGCGGTTCGAGGTGGCGCTGGATGCGCCCTATGACAGCGTCAATTCGCGGGATCTCCGCGCGGCGCCTCGCCTCGCCCGCTGGCCGGGCCACGTCACGGTCTTCGATGGCGCCATCGGCTACGGTTTTGCCGTGCCGGATCCGCTGGCCCGAGCCGACGAAGCCGCCGCCGCTTCCGTCAGCCTGCGCGCTCCAATGCCCGGCCTGGTCAAATTGGTGCGTGCAGGCAAAGGCGAGTCCGTGATCAAGGGCCAGCCGCTGCTGATCCTGGAGGCGATGAAGATGGAGCACACCATTGCCGCGCCCCATGACGGGGTTATCGCCGAGATTGCTGCCGAAGGCGCGCAGGTAACCGACGGGACCGTGCTGGTTCGCTTTGTCGAGGAACCTCAGTTGACTGCTGTTTCCCTATCCACGAAGTGATCTCGAACGCGTGACAAAGGCGTCGCCAAAAAAAATGTGGCCGGGTTTGACCCCCGGCCATGTTCGATTACAGCAGCGCGTCTTGCGGCGCCGCGGCCATCACGGCTGGATCGGCGCGTATTTGCCGTCATGCCACTGGTTGATGTCGTAGCTCGCGTTCTTGAGGTCGCCCTTCTCGTCGAAGGTGACCGAGCCGACAACCGTGCTGATCGGCTGGCCGTTCTTTAACGCTTCGGCGACTTTTGCCGGATCGTCGCTGCCGGCGCGTTTGATGCCTTCGGCGAAGGCCTGGATCACCGCATAGGAAAACAGCGTGAAGCCCTCCGGCACGAAGCCGCCGGCCTTGATCTTGGCGATGGCTTCCTTGGCTTCGGGCTTCGCCTGCGGGTCCGATGGGAAGACGAACATGGTGCCTTCGCCGGCCGGACCGGCAACCTGCCAGAATTCCGGCGAAGCGATCGAGTCCGGCATGATCAACTGGAACTTGAGGTTCTGCTCCGCCGACTGGCGCAGGATCAGGCCGGCTTCGGGGTGATAGCCGCCGAAATAGACGACGTCGGCTTTCAGCTCCTTGAGCTTGGTAACAAGAGCGGAATAGTCCTTCTCGCCAGCGTTGATGCCCTCGTAGAGGATTTCATTGAGACCGTTCTGGTTCATCGTTGCCTTCACGGCATCGGCCACGCCCTGCCCATAGGCGCTCTTGTCGTGCAGGATGACGACTTTCTTGCCGGCATATTTCTTGGCGATCCAGGGACCGATGAAAGCGCCCTGCGCATCGTCGCGCGTGTAGAGGCGCATGATCGTCGGCCAGCCGGCTTTCGCCGCTGCATCGGTCAACACCGGGTTCGAGGAAGCCGGACTCATCATCAGCGCACCGGCTTCGGCGTAGACAGCGGAGGCCGGGATGCTGGAGCCCGAGCAGGCGTGGCCATCGATGAACTTGACACCGTTGGCGATGATGCGGTTGGCGACCGAAACCGCCTGCTTCGGATCGCACTGGTCATCCTCGATGTCGAGCTTGATCTGGCGGCCGTCGACGCCGCCCGCCGCGTTGATCGCGTCGGCGGCGGCTTGCGCGCCTTGCTTAAACTGATCGCCGATGTTGGCAAGCTGACCGGTCATCGGTCCGACCACCGAAAAGGTGATGTCATCGGCGAAGGCGACCGGCGCGGTCATCATCAGGCCAAATATGGCTGCGCTGAAAATACTGAATTTCTTCATGGTGACACAACTCCTCCACTCTCGCGCGACCATCCCGGCCGCGCCTCTTCCAGAATGGCGGGAGAATTTCATCCTTCACCGGAGCTGTCTAGACGCATCGTCGGCGCTCGATTGGGCCTGTAATGCGCTGTTCCAAAGACAAAGCCGCGCCAGCCTTGTTCCGGCCGGTCGCAGCTTTTCTCATCGAGTTCCCGAGGTATCCCCACCAGGATCCGCTCGCCTTCCCTGTTTGTACGGTTTATGGCGCGGCTCGTCCGCCGTGTTCTTGATCTTGTTGGCCCGGCCGTCTTGCGCGGCCTTGATTTTTCGGGCCCGGCCCTCTGCGCGGCCTTGACCCGAAGCGTCCCTGTCGTGAGGTCAGTACCCCTTGTGAGGTCGATGCCGGCGAATTCAGTGCATCGTCATCCATTCGCGAGCTTCGCGCAGCGCCTTGGCGATCTCGACCTTCGACATGGCGGCAGACAATTCGGAGCGCAGTTCCGCGGCGCGGGCCGAACCCTTGATCGCGGCGATGTTGAACCATTTGTGGGCGGCGACGACGTCGGTCTCGCAATCGCGGCCAGTCGCATACATCATGCCCAACTCGAAAAGAATATCGGCCTGGGCGGTTGCCCCCATGGCGCCGAAGCCGGCTTCAAGCATTTCAAAACGTGCCATTTCAAATCCCCTGTTCTGGCTCCCGAGAGCTGTCTCCGTATGTCCCTCGGTGTCCTTGATTACCGTCGGGGGCGGCCGCTCTTTCGATGCTTTCGAGAATGCCCCGGAGGCTTGAATCCGTCGTTAAATGGCTTGCTTAATTTGAGGAAAACAAAGCTAAAACAAGAGGTAAACACGAAAATTCGTTAAGGATACAAAGCCAGCAATCGCGCCGGTTTGCACAAGATTTGAAGAAAACTTGCGAGGCGCGGATCAAGACTCCGCTAACCACAGAAGACAAAGACGTGTGCGGCCCGT
Organism: Mesorhizobium sp. M0954; assembly: GCF_040319155.1. Lineage (NCBI taxonomy): Bacteria > Pseudomonadati > Pseudomonadota > Alphaproteobacteria > Hyphomicrobiales > Phyllobacteriaceae > Mesorhizobium > Mesorhizobium sp. M0954. Next base: position 15,892 of record NZ_JAMYNR010000039.1, read on the forward strand.
TTCATTTTTCGCCGGCGCGGCCGTTCGGGAGCGGGCAAAAACCCGCAACCCTTCCGTGGCGGCACCGCTTTTGTTTTTCCGGGAGCTGGACTAGCTTACGTTTGCGTAAGGGGCAGACACCCGGGACGGAGCCCGATTGGACTTACCTGAGGGAGGAAAGACATGTTTCGACAAGTGAGCCTGGCCCTCGCGGCCGCAATAATGATGACCGGCGCGGCATGGGCCGATCCGATCGAAGGCAATTGGAAAACGCAAGCCGGATCGACTGCCGCCATTTCGGGTGGCGGCGGGGCATTTTCGATTACGCTCAAATCCGGCAAATTTGCCGGCAAGAACATCGGTTCACTGAAGGTTGCCGGCGACAACAAATATGCCGGCACGATAACCGACCCGGAAACCGACAAGACCTATTCGGGCAAGGCTTCGCTTTCCGGCAGTTCTCTCAAGATGAGCGGCTGCGTGCTCGGCGGGCTGATCTGCAAGAGCCAGACCTGGCACAAGCTCTGATCGTGCCCTTCCTGCCGGGGTGAGCGGGGCCAGTCGGCCCCGTTTTCATGTTATCGGTCTCGCAGCCATGGTGTCGCCATGGGTCGCTGCACTCACAGCGGACCCTCTCAGAGATCATCAACCATTTTTGAACCGCAGATGAACGCCGGGATCAGAGCCGGTTCAGCCGGGGCAAGGCATTGTCATGCGTGTTGAAGGAGACACCGCGCAATGCTTGCCCGCCGCTTCACCATCGTCTGCCTGCTGATGAGTCTGTTCGGCATGTTGTTCGCCGTCCTTGTCGCCGAAGCCGGCCGGCCGTCCCGCTCCTGGGACGTCGCCAGTTCCTGCCGACTCGGTTGCTTGAACCATCTTCACCACTGAAACGACAAAGAGCTGAACCTTTAGAGAAAAGCAAAACGCCAATGAACCGCCTCGCCGCCAACACCCTCAAGACGCTTCGGCTGCTGCCGCGCGCGGCGCTCATCCTGACTGTTCTTTCGGTACCGGTACTGGCCGTGCCGACGATGCGCACCAATGCCGGCTCGACGATCGAGGCGCCTGCGTTGAGGAAGTCAGGCCTCGGCTTTGTGCTGCTGGTTAGCCTGCAGCGCGGTTAGCAGACCGAAAAACGCCGACAGCGCGTATTGAGGCCGCCTTACCCCCTCCCAACCGCGCGTCCAACTCTCTATATTGGGTCATGGAAAAGCGAATCTATCCCCAAGCCATTGAATCGGTGGTCACGCCGGAGCCGTTTGGCCGGCAGAGCTTCAACGACGCCAAGAAGGCGGTCGCCGCCCTACAGGTGCTTTACGACCGCAACACCAAGTTCCTGCGCGATTCATTTACCGCGCTCGCCGCGGGCGGCGACAACAACAAACGCTACCGGGCTTTCTATCCGGAGATCGGCGTCACCACGAGTTCCTTCACGCAAATCGACTCGCGGCAGGCCTATGGCCACATGCCGACGCCGGGGCATTTCTCAACCACCGTCACCCAGCCTGCTCTTTTCGAAAGCTACCTCACCGAACAGCTTCGGCTGATCATGCGCAACCACGGCGTTCCCGTCACGGTTTCGGAATCGACCACTCCCATCCCGCTGCATTTCGCCTTCCTCGAAGGCACGCATGTCGACGGGACTGCTGCCGAGCGCATCAAACGGCCGATCCGTGACCTGTTCGACGTGCCGGATCTCGACGGCACCGACGACCAGATCGCCAACGGCACGTTCGAAGTGGCATTGGGCGAGGCACGGCCGCTGGCGCCGTTCACCGCGCAACGCATCGACTATTCGCTGCACCGGATGTCGCATTATACGGCGACCAGTCCCCAGCATTTCCAGAACTTCGTGCTGTTCACCAACTACCAATTCTACATCGACGAATTCGTCGCCCGTGCACGCGAATTGATGGCCAATGGCGGTGATGGATATGTCGAGTTCGTCGAGCCGGGCAACATCGTGACCAAAGCAGGGGACGGCGCGCCCGGTGAGGGTGCTGCGCCGCCTCGCCTGCCGCAGATGCCGGCCTATCATCTGAAGAAGCCGAATCATGGCGGCATCACCATGGTCAATATCGGCGTTGGGCCTTCCAACGCCAAGACGATCACCGACCATATTGCGGTGCTCCGGCCGCATGCCTGGGTGATGCTCGGCCATTGCGCCGGCCTGCGCAACACGCAGGCGCTCGGGGATTATGTGCTGGCCCATGCCTATGTACGAGAAGACCATGTCCTCGACGACGATCTTCCGGTCTGGGTGCCGATCCCGCCGCTAGCCGAAATCCAGGTGGCTCTGCAGGAAGCGGTCGCCGAGGTCACCGGGCTTTCCGGATATGATCTCAAGCGCATCATGCGCACTGGCACCGTCGCCACTATCGACAACCGCAATTGGGAGCTGCGCGACCAGCGCGGGCCGGTCCAGCGGCTGTCGCAGTCGCGGGCGATCGCGCTCGACATGGAATCGGCGACGATCGCCGCCAACGGCTTCCGCTTCCGGGTGCCCTATGGCACGCTGCTTTGCGTATCCGACAAGCCGCTGCATGGCGAATTGAAGTTGCCGGGCATGGCGACCGAGTTCTACAAGCGGCAAGTAGCGCAGCACCTGACCATCGGCATCAGGGCGATGGAGAAGCTGGCTGAAATGCCGATGGACCGACTGCATTCGCGCAAACTCAGGAGCTTTTCGGAAACTGCCTTCCAGTAAATGCCGAATCGCATGTGTCGGTCCAGGTCAGGACATTTCGTCATCTTGATTGAGCCGCACTTCTGCCGATAGACAAAGCGATGGCACGTGTTCGGGACATGACGGTTGCGCTGGCATTCGTCGCAATGCTTGCACTCTCGGCCGCGCTGGTGGCCGGGTTCTTCGGATCGCTGCATCCGGCCCTCGATTCCTTTGCTCATTTCCGCGTCCATTTTTCGGTGCTGATGGCGCTTTGCGCGCTGCCGCTGCTCGCCACCTCGTTTCGCCTGCAGGCCGCGGCCGCATTGCTGTTTGCGATAGCCTCCTTTGCCACCACGCAGAATGCCTTGCCGCTTTCGCGGCTATGGCAGGTGCAGGCCGCCTACGAAGCCAAACTCGGTGACGAGCCAGTCTACCGCCTGCTGCAGATGAACCTCAGGTTCAACAATCCAACGCCTGAGAAGGTGCTGTCGCTGATCGGCCGGACCCAGCCTGATGTTATCACCCTCGACGAGGTGTCCGAAACGTGGAAGGCAAAGCTTGGGCTGCTATCCGGCGGCTATCCCTACCGGATCCTCTGCCCATATCCCAATGGCGTGTTCGGCGTTGCGCTGCTGTCCAGACGACCGTTTGGCATAGGCACGGAGCCGCACTGCGACAGCCGCGGCGCGATGGCGATCGCCACGGTCGATTTCGGCGGAACCGACGTCGATGTCGCCGCCATCCACCTCACCTGGCCATGGCCGCACAACCAATCACGGCAGATTGGAGGGTTGTCCGACGAAATCGCCTCGCTTGGCGAGACGTCGATCCTGGCAGGCGACTGCAACGCAGCGCCATGGAGCGCCGCCGTCCGGCGCGTCGCATCGCTTGGCAAGCTGACTGTAATGCCGTCGGTCGGGCCGACCTGGCTCTACAGAAGGCTGCCGGATTTCCTGCGCTTCGCCGGACTGCCGATCGACCAGGTCTTCAGCAAGGGCGCCATTGTTATCCATTCGGCGTCGACCCTTGAGGACACCGGCTCAGACCATCTGCCGGTGCTGGTGGAGTTTTCGCTTCGGTCGGATGAACAAAAGCCGCTCGACGAGCACCAGACGGCGACCGCGCTTGCGGCGCTGCCTGGCGGGACGCGAAGCTGAAAATCCGCAGTCCAATCTCGACCTGGCTTATTACTGGCCCACAAAAGCGCGGATGAGGTGCTCGACAGGGCCGCCGTCGCGATGCTCGTGCACATCGAAGGCGATCTGCTTTGCCTCGTATTCGGCATAGATGGCATTGATCCGGCGCTTTGCCTCGCGACGTGCCTCGAAACAGTGCGGGTCATCACCGACTGTCAGCCCTCGAACCGACTTTTCGGTGGCCCGCATCATCTGTCTGGCGATGCGGCCATGGGTCTCTTCATGGGCGCGAACGCCAGCGAAGAACCACTTCCAGCGCTTCTGCAGCGCAGGCGACGTGGCTGAGACTAGTTTGGGATAGGTATAGAAGAGATTGAGCGTCCCGTTGGCCTGGCGCAGGCGGCAGACGCCGTTTTTTTCCCGTTGGGCGTCGAAGGTCCAATCATCGACGCTGTAGCCGGTCTGCGCGATGGCGTGGGTCATGAAGCCGTGCTTCGGCCCACTGCGATCCATGGCCTCGATCAGGGCCGCGCCGGTGGTTCCGGCAATGTTGTAAGTTCGTGTCTTGACCAGCACCTTAGTGCCGGCCAAGGCTGCAGGGGCGCACAATGCCCCGATCGCCACAACGCTCGTCAGAACTGCCAGGCGCATTTTTCCTTCCTCCCTGTCGCCGCAGAAAGGAAACACAGGCAGGCGGTTTATTCAACAATCCTACGGTTGCGCTGCTCCTCATCTTGTTTAGTCCGGAGCAAACCTTGTGACTTACATGTTCTGGTAGACCGGGCCCTCGCCGCCCTGTGGCGGCACCCAATTTATGTTCTGGTTCGGGTCCTTGATATCGCAAGTCTTGCAGTGCACGCAGTTCTGCGCGTTGATGACGAAGCGCACATCCTTGGCCGCAGGATCGGCGGCGGCATTGCCATCCTTGTCGACCCATTCGTAGACGCTGGCCGGGCAGTAACGCGTCGAGGGTCCCGCATAGACGTCATGCTCAGAGCGCTTCTGCAGGTCCATGTCGGCGACGAGCAGATGCACCGGCTCGTTCTCCTCGTGGTTGGCGTTGGACAGGAACACCGACGACAGCCGGTCGAAGGTCAGCACCCCGTCCGGCTTCGGGTAGGCGATCTTCTGGTGCGCGGCGGCCGGTTCCAGCGTCGCATAGTCGGCCCTGCCGTGCTTCATCGTGCCGAAGGGCGAGAAGCCGAACAGCGTGTTCAGCCACATGTCGAGGCCGCCAAGGCCGACGCCGACAATGGTGCCGAAGCGCGACCATAGCGGCTTGACGTTGCGCACTTTCTTCAGGTCCTTGCCGATATCGGTGGCGCGCCAGGCGGCCTCGTAGGAGGCCAGCTCGTCATTGGTGCGGCCGGCGGCTATCGCATCACAGACATGCTCGGCCGCCAGCATTCCGGAGAGCACGGCATTGTGCGAGCCCTTGATGCGCGGCACGTTGACGAAGCCGGCTGCGCAGCCGATCAGCGCACCGCCAGGGAAGGACAGTTTCGGCACCGATTGCCAGCCGCCTTCGGTGATGGCGCGGGCACCATAGCCCAGCCGCTTGGCACCCTCGAAGGTGCCGCGGATCGCCGGATGGGTCTTGAAGCGCTGAAACTCGTCAAAGGGCGACAGATAGGGATTCTTGTAGTTCAGGTGAACGACGAAGCCGACTGCCACCTGGTTGTCCTCGAGATGGTAGAGGAAGGAGCCGCCGCCGGTCTTCAAATCGAGCGGCCAGCCGAAGGAATGCTGGACAAGGCCCGGCCGGTGGTTTTCCGGTTTGATCTGCCAGAGTTCCTTGAGGCCGATGCCGTATTTTCCGGGCTCACGACCGTCGGAAAGGTGGTATTTGGCGATCAGTTGCTTGGCCAGCGAGCCGCGCGCGCCCTCGCCGATCAAGACATATTTGCCCATCAGCGCCATGCCCGGCGCAAAGCCCGGACCGTGCGTGCCGTCCTTCTCGACGCCCATGTCGCCGGTGACGACGCCAGTGACCGCACCGGCCTCGTTGTAGAGCAGGCCGACCGCGGCAAAGCCCGGATAGATCTCGACGCCCAGCGCCTCGGCCTTGGTCGCCAGCCAGCGGCAGACATTGCCGAGCGAGACGATATAGTTGCCGTGATTGTTCATCAGCGGCGGCATCAGGATATTGGGCAGACGGAACGAACCGGCGGGGCCGAGAACCAGGAAATGGTCGTCGGTGACCGGCGTCCTGAAGGGATGACCCTCCTCTTCGCGCCAGCCGGGCAGCAGCCGGTCGATGCCGATCGGATCGACGACGGCGCCGGACAGGATGTGCGCGCCGACTTCGCCGCCCTTTTCCAGCACGACGACGGAAAGCTCGGGATTGACCTGCTTGAGACGGATCGCGGCGGCGAGGCCGGCCGGGCCGGCGCCGACGATGACCACGTCGAATTCCATGCTTTCGCGTTCGATATCGCTCATCGATCCCTCACTGGCTCGCTATTCCCGGCATCTTGCTGGCTCACGCGCTGCATAGCGCATCAAATAGCGACGGGAAACCGGCGCGGACGTGACAATACCGATTTCATCAAAAAGTCGCGTCCTGCCGCACAGATTCGCGGTGACGAGCATCAATCTTCAATCCTATTCCGTTTGCACAGATATGTCGCACTGATGTTTTTAATTGTTCGACGGCTTGCTTATCGGCCATACTTCCCGCCATGCGCATATTCGGGCCGGCTGGCTTTTCATCGACGCGCTTTTTTTTCACGCCCGGCCGGTTTTGCCGTGCGGCGCTCTTGGCGCTTCTGCCACTGACGGCCCTCGATGCCAGTGCCGAGCAGCAACTGGTCTGGGCGACCGGCGCCTATTCCTTTTCCGACGAGCGCGGCGGTTTCCGCATCACCGGGGCTTCCGGCATCGGCACGAAAGAGGATCCGCTGGTCATCACCGAAGAGCTGAATTCAGCGACGCCGGTAACGCTGGCCATTCGCACGACAAGGCCGATCCAGCCGTTCGGCAAGGCGGGAGACTTCGCCAATGGTCTGATGTATATGCGCATCGACGTGCTCAACAATAGCGGCCAAGCCTGGGTCGAGTTCCAGTTCGAACTCCAGGAGATCCTCGACCAGCCGAGCGTGTTCGGCGACGGCCTGTCGTTCGACCAGCGCAACAAAACGCCCGAAAATATCTGGTCGAGCAGCTACGCCGATTTCGACCGCAATTTCGAACCGTATGACCGCCTGCTGTTCAAGAACGGCAAGATCGATCCGCTGAAGACCGCCAGCTTCTATTTCCTGATCACCGACTACACGCCGCGCTGGACGTTCTATCTGGTGCAGGATCCGCGCATACCGTCGAGCTGAACTTGCAAATTCAAGCTCCGCGGCCGAATGTGAAACCATGACTGCCGCCCCCCACACTAGCCGAGCCGATCTCGCCGAGCTGCTGGCCTTCTACGCCAGCGCCGGCGTCGACGAGGCACTTGAAGAACAGCCGGTAAACAGGTTTGCAGAAGCCAGGCCGCCCGAGCGGGTGCCTGCGGCGGCCGCTCTGCCGGCCGGTGAAAACGCATCGCCTCATCGCTCGACGAGCGTGTCGCGCGGCGAAATGGGCGAGAGACCGAATACGGCACCGGCAGTGCGAACGTCCCCGGCCATGTCAACGGTGCCCGACGAGGCGCAGGCGGCATTGGCGCGGCAACTGGCGAGATCGGCGGCAAACCTCGACGAGCTTCGCCAGCACATGGCGGCATTCGACGGCTGCAATCTTAAATTCACCGCCAAGAACCTGGTGTTCGCCGACGGCAATCCGACTGCCGCGGTGATGCTGGTCGGCGAAGCGCCGGGCCGCGACGAGGACATAGAGGGCTTGCCGTTCGTCGGCCGCTCGGGCCGGCTGCTCGACCGCATGCTGGCCGCGATCGGTCTTGACCGGACATCTGCCTACATCGCCAACGTGATTCCCTGGCGGCCGCCGGGCAACCGCACGCCGACGCCGCACGAGACCGAGATCTGCCGGCCGTTCATCGAGCGGCAGATCGAACTGGTCAATCCGAAGGTGCTGGTCAATCTCGGCGGCCCGTCGGCAAAGACCCTGCTCAACACCTCCGAAGGCATATTGCGGCTGCGCGGCAACTGGCGCGTCCACACGACCCCGTCTGGCGTCGCCATTCCCGCCATGCCGACCCTGCATCCGGCCTATTTGTTGAGAACGCCTGCGCACAAGAAGCTGGCGTGGCGGGATTTCCTCGAAGTGAAGGCGAAGTTGCGGGCACTTGGGTAACGGTGCAGAACGCGTCTTCCGTCCTCCCCTTGCGAGGAAGGAAGGGCGGCATCATGATCTCGCAGGTAATTGAAATGCGCCCACTGCCGGCCTAGTCATCTCGTTATGACAGCAGCCCAGATTTCCGCCGGCAGTCTCATTCGCGAATGGCGTACACGCCGGCGCATGAGCCAGCTCGACCTCGCCATGGAGGCCGAGATCTCGCAGCGGCATCTGAGTTTCGTTGAAAGCGGCCGCGCCGCACCCTCGCGTGACATGGTGCTGCATCTGGCGGAGCAGCTTTCGATCCCGCTCAGGCAGCGCAACCAGCTGCTGCTGGCCGCCGGCTTTGCCCCGAGCTTCAGCGAACGACCACTTGACGATGCCTCGATGGCACCGGCGATGGCGGCGGTCGAGACCGTGCTCAAGGCGCACGAGCCGTTCCCGGCGCTTGCCGTCGACCGGCATTGGAACCTGGTGTCGGCGAACGCCGCCATCGGCCCGTTCCTCGCCAATGTCGCCGACGCCTCCCTGCTGAAGCCGCCGGTCAACGTTTTGCGCCTCAGCCTGCATCCCGGCGGCATCGCGCCGCGCATCGTCAACCTTGCGGAATGGCGGACGCATCTTCTGGAGCGGCTGAAGCGGCAGAACGACGCTGCCGCCGATCCGGTTCTGGTCGAGCTCGAGCGCGAGCTTCGGGCCTATCCGTCCGGCCTTAAAAGCAGCCGGCCGGCGCCGGTCGAACCGAACGCGATTGTCCATCCGCTCAAGCTTGCCCATGGCGACGCGGTGCTGTCGTTCATCAGCACCATCACCGTGTTCGGCACGCCGCTCGACGTGACGCTGGCGGAGCTGGCGATCGAATCTTTTTTCCCCGCCGACGAGCAGACGCGGGCGGTGCTGATGCGGCTGGCGAAAGAGCGGACCGACGCAGCGGGCTGATCACCCTTCCGGCGCGACGGCCTTGCGGGTGCGGGTGCGTTCGAGACCCAGCTGGCGCTCGCGCCAGATGATGAAAATCCCCGCCGCAACCACGATCATGCCGCCGACCAGCATGTTGATCGTGGCGATATCGCCAAAGACCAGATAGCCGACGACGACGCCGAGGATCATCGAAGTGTATTCGAAAGGTGCTACGACGGAAGCCTCGGCATGGCGATAGGCCGAGGTCATCAGAATCTGGCCAAGCCCGCCGCAAAAACCCGCGGCAATCAGAAGCCCCGCCTGTGCTGGCGTCAGCGCCTGCCAGCCGAATGGCAGCGAAAGCAGCGCCATGACGCTCGCGGTTACCGAAAACCACAGCACGATGGTCGCCGTCCGCTCGCTCTGGACGAGGTTGCGAACCAGGAGCATGGCGATGGCCGAGATCGCCGCGGCTATCAGGGCGGCGATGACGCCAAGCACCTCCTGATCGCCAAGGGCAGCGCCCGAACTGAGCAGCGTCAGTTCCGGCCACGAGATGATCAGCACCCCGACCAGGCCGACGGCAACCGCACTCCAGCGATAGATGCGGATGGCTTCGCCGAGGAAGATCGAACTGAACACCACGACCAGCAGCGGCTGCGCGTAGTTCAGTGTGATCGCCTCCGGCAGCGGCAGCCGCGTCAGCGCGAAGAAGCCGAGCCCCATGGCACAGACACCGACGACGCCGCGCGCAATGTGGTTGAGCGGGCGCTTTGTCGAAAAGGCGGTTCCGAGTTTTCCCTGGAAGGCGAGGAAGGCGATGATCGGAAAAATGGCAAAGAAGGAGCGGAAGAAGACGATCTGGCCCGCCGGCACGGTGCCTGCCGCCTTGATGCAGGACGACATGCCGACGAAGACCGCCACCGATACGATCTTGAGCAAGATCCCGGTCAGCGTGCTGTGCTCGCCGGCAAGGTCGCCAGCTGCAAGCACTGGCAAGTCCGGTCTGGCTGTCACGCCCCTTTTGCTTCCTCGATCGCCGCCCAGATGCACGCCGGCGTTGCCGGCATGTCGATATGCCTGATGCCGTAGGTGCGGTAGAGCGCGTCGGTCACCGCATTGAGCGCGGCAGGCGTCGATCCGATCGTACCCGCCTCCCGCGCGCCCTTGATGAAGGCCATATCCTCGCGACGCGACAAAGAGGCGCTCGTTCCGAATTTCGGCGTGACGACGGTCATGGAAGCCTCGCGATGATGCTTGGGAAATGATCGCCTGAAATAGACGTCGCTGCAGTTTTGTCGAGGGAACGTTTCGTGTAAAGAGCGCAGACTTCAAATTATTTGGACCAGCGGACCCGCCCGCCGCTCCCGGATCGACAGGAAAAATCAAGGAATGCGCACAGATACCGGCCAGGTCTTCAAGCTCGAAGACTATCGCCCCAGTGATTATCTCATTCCGGAAACCAGCCTGACTTTCCGCCTTTCGCCTGAAGCAACGCATGTGACCGCCGTGCTGACGGTCGAACGCCGCGACGGGATTGCGGCGTCGGTGCCACTGGTGCTGGATGGCGACGGGCTGACGCTCCGCGGCATTGCCATCGACGGCCAGGAGCCGAGCCCTGCGGATTTTCTCGTCACGCCCGATCAACTGACAATCATCAGCCCCCCTGCGACAAGGCGCTTCCAGCTAAGAATTGAAACCGTGTTGGCGCCGGCGCAGAACGAAGCGCTGATGGGCCTCTATCGCTCGAGCGACGTCTATTGCACGCAATGCGAGGCCGAAGGCTTTCGCCGCATCACTTATTTCCTCGACCGTCCCGACATCCTGTCGGTCTATACGGTGCGTATCGAAGCTGAGCGCAATGAGGCGCCGCTGCTTTTGTCCAACGGCAACCCGGCCGATCGCGGCGAGCTTGCCGGCGGCTGGCACTATGCGGTCTGGCACGACCCCTTCCCCAAGCCGTCCTATTTGTTTGCGCTGGTGGCGGGCGACCTCGGCAAGATCTCAGACAGTTTTGTCACCCTGTCTGGCCGCAAGGTCGAGCTCGGAATCTATGTCGAACCGGGCAAGGAGAGGCTCGCCGGCTACGCCATGGACGCTTTGAAACGGTCGATGAAATGGGACGAGGAGGCATTCGGCCGCGAATACGACCTCGATGTCTTCAACATCGTCGCTGTGTCCGACTTCAATATGGGAGCAATGGAGAACAAGGGTCTCAACATCTTCAACGACAAATATGTGCTGGCCGACCAGGAAACCGCGACCGACGCCGATTTCGCCAATATCGAGGCCATCATTGCCCATGAGTATTTCCACAATTGGACAGGTAACAGAATCACTTGCCGCGACTGGTTCCAGCTTTGCCTGAAGGAAGGCCTGACCGTTTTCCGCGACCACGAATTCTCCGCCGATCAGCGCTCGCGCGCCGTCAAGCGCATCGCCGAGGTTCGTACGCTGCGCGCCCATCAGTTTCCCGAGGACCAAGGGCCGCTGGCGCATCCGGTCCGGCCTCGCCGCTACCGCGAGATCAACAATTTCTATACGGCGACGGTCTACGAAAAAGGCTCGGAAGTCGTGCGCATGATCCATACCATCCTCGGCGCCGAGACGTTCCGCGCCGGCATGGACCTCTACTTCGAACGTCACGACGGCCAGGCAGCGACGATCGAAGACTTCATCAAAGTGTTCGAAGACGTCTCGGGTCGCGACCTGTCGCAGTTTTCGCTGTGGTATCATCAGGCCGGTACGCCGAACCTGACCGTCAGTTCGGCGTATAATCCGGCAGCGCGGGAATTCACGCTCGAAATCGAGCAGTCGGTGCCGCCAACGCCGTCGGAAAGCCGCAAGCGGCTGATGCACATTCCGCTTGCCTTCGGCCTGGTTGGCGCCGGTGGCGAGGCGATAGCCCACAGCGGCGCCGAAGGGGCGAACGTCGAGGACGGTGTCATCCATATCCGCAAACGCCGCCATATCGTCAGGTTTTCCGGGATTGCCGAGCGTCCGGCCATGTCGCTCAACCGCGGCTTTTCGGCGCCGGTGACGCTTTCGGTCGAGCAGCGGCCCGACGACCAGTTTTTTCTGGCTGGCCACGACAGCGACGCCTTCTCGCGCTGGCAGTCGTTCAACACGCTTTTGACTGATGCGCTGATTGCCGGTTTCCGCCAGATCCTGGACCACAGGCCAACCGAGATCAGCGCCCGGCTGACCGAGCTTGCCGGCAAGACAGCCGGCGACGAAGCACTCGAACCCGCCTATCGGGCACTGGCCCTGGCGCTGCCCGGCGAGGCCGATATCGCCCGCGACATCGGCAAGAACATCGACCCCGACGCCATTTTCGCGGCGCGCGAGGCGCTGGCAGTTGCGATCGCCGAGGCCAACCGCGAGATATTCTCCAAACTTTACGATCGGCTCGCCGACAATGGCCCGTTCAGCCCGGACGCGGCCAGTGCCGGGCGGCGGGCGCTGCGCAATGTCCTGCTGGACTATCTCTCCTTGCTGCCGGGAGGTGCGGGACTCGCTGCCGGGCACTTCCAATCGGCGACCAACATGACGGATCGGGCCGCGGCGTTGACCGTGCTTGCGCACCGTCACCACGGCTCACCGGAGGCAACCAAGGCGCTGGCCGATTTCGAGGCGAAATATGCAACCGATGCGCTGGTCATGGACAAATGGTTCCAGACCCAGGCCAGCGTGCCCGGCCCGCAAACCGTGGACGCGGTGCGCGCCTTGACCAGCCACCCAGCGTTCTCGATGGCCAACCCGAACCGGGTACGGGCACTCATCGGTACGTTTTCCAGCGCCAACCAGACCGGCTTCCATCGCGCCGACGGCGAAGGCTACCGGCTTTTCGTCGAAACGGTGCTGCAGGTCGAAAAACGCAACCCGCAGGTGGCCGCCAGGCTGGCGACGGCGCTCAGGTCGTGGCGCTCGCTCGAACCGGTGCGGCAGGCCAAGGCAAGGGAGGCGTTGCTTTCGATCGCCAATACCGAGAAGCTGTCGGCCGATTTGCGAGACATCGTCGAGCGCACCCTGGCGTAAGCGACCTCCGTTGTCCCCTTGTGGGAAAAAGGGAAGACCCCCCGAAAACCCAGTTATTTTAGTCGATTTTTAATCTTTTTTCGCCGCGCCTCTGGACAAGGCGAATCACCTTTGATTCTTTAGTGACGATTCGGAAGTGCGGCGTTGCCGGATCGTCAAGCGGGACAGAAAATCGGGGAGTGCCATTTATGGCGAAGGCGGACGCGTGGGGCGCGCCCGGTGGGACGGCTTTTGGGCGGCGCGAGGCGCGAAGCGACGGTCTCGCGGGCAATACGCGGCTCATCGCCGAACCTGCCTACCGACGGCTGCTGGCAGCCGAGCCGCTGTTGCGGCGATCGATACCGGCCCTCATTATCATGTTTCTGTTGATCATCGCAGTACTGCGCTTTCTGTCACTGATGAACGAGCGCGACGAGATCGAGCGCGACGCCAAGGCGATCCTTGCGCTGGCCGCCGGCCAACTGGCCAGTTCGATCGCTGCCGATGCGACCATGGGTTCCACGCCCGGCGCGATCCAGGACCTGCTGGAGAGCACCGGTCGTCAGGGCGCGATGGGCCGAAGCCACGTACTGGCGATCACCGATAGCGCCTTCAAGATCATTGCCGTATCGCCGCAGTCGATGCACTGGGAGGGCCGGTCGCTCGATGGCGTCGTACAGGGCGGGCAGCCGCTGTTCATGTTCGGCGACCGCGCCGGGGTGATGGAGGTCAGCATCGGCGGACAGGACTGGTACGCGGCAGTGAGCCTGGCGAATGGCCGAAGGGGTGCCGCGGCAGCGTTCGTGCCGCGGGAGGCAGTTTTTGACGCCTGGCGCAAGACGGTCTCACTCAACGTCACGCTGTTCGTGCTGACGGCCGGTGTGCTGATCATCATCCTCTACGCCTATTTCGGCCAGGCGGCGCGCGCCCAGGCCGCCGATCGCATCTATCTCGAAGCCCACCAGCGCATCGACATGGCGCTGGTGCGCGGCCGCTGCGGCCTGTGGGATTGGGACATGGTGCGCGGCAAGATGTACTGGTCGCGCTCGATGTACGACATGCTGGGCTACGAGCCTTGTGACACGATGCTGTCGTTCGGCGAAGTCGATGAAATCATTCATCCCGAGGACGGCGATTTGTTCGAACTCGCCAACAGGATCGTCGCACGCGAGATCGACCATATCGACCAGGTGTTCCGGATGCGCCATGCCGACGGGCAATGGGTTTGGATGCGCGCAAGAGCACACGTTATCGACCCGGAAGCGCCGGAGATCCAGCTGATCGGCATCGCCGTCGACGTCACCGAGCAGCGGCATCTGGCGCTGCGCTCCGAAGCGGCGGACCTGCGCCTGAGGACGGCCATCGAAAACATCAACGAATCTTTCGTGCTGTGGGATTCGTCCGAGCGCCTGATCATGTGCAATTCCAAATACCAGCAGGACAACGGCCTGTTGGATCGCGACGTGATGCCGGGCGCTCCGCGCGCCGTTCTGGAGGAACGCATGCTGGCCTTCGCCTCGGAGCGGCGGCTTGCCAACACCAACGGACCGCAGGGAGGCGTTACCTTCGAGCGCCAGCTTGCCGACGGCCGCTGGCTGCAGGTGAACGAGTTGCGGACAAGGGACGGCGGTACCGTCTCTGTCGGCTCCGACATCACCCAGATCAAGCTGCACCAGGAGAAGCTGGTCGACAGCGAGCGCCGGCTGATGGCGACAATCCATGACCTCAGCCTTGCCCGCCGCGCGGAAGAAGAACGGGCGCGCGAGCTCGTCGAACTCAATCGCAAATACATGAAGGAAACCGAGCGCGCCGAAGCGGCAAACCGGGCCAAATCCGAATTCCTGGCCAACATGTCGCACGAGTTGCGCACCCCGCTCAACGCGATCATCGGCTTCTCGGAACTGATGGAGCGGCGGCTGTTCGGGCCGCTGGGCTCGCCGCGCTACGAAGAGTATGCCACCGACATCAACGGCAGCGGCAAATATCTTCTCGGTGTGATCAATGACATCCTCGACATGTCGAAGATCGAGGCCGGCCAGTTCGCCCTGGATCAGGAAGAAATCGATCTCTGCCCGCTCATCAGGGAGACGGTTCGCGTCGTTTCTCTGCAGGCGGCCGAAAAGTCGATCACCGTCGAAACCCGCATCGCCGATTCGCTGACGCTGTTCGCCGACCGCAGGGCGATCAAGCAGATCCTCATCAACCTTCTGTCCAATGCGGTGAAGTTCACCGGGCAAGGCGGCCACATCTCGGTCAGAGCCCGCAGCATTTCCAGCGCGCTGATCCTGACGATCGAGGACAATGGCTGCGGCATCCCGAAGGCGGCGCTGAGCAAGCTCGGGCGGCCATTCGAACAGGTGCAAAACCAGTTCTCCAAGAGCCATGCCGGCTCCGGCCTCGGCCTCGCCATCTCGCGCTCGCTGGCCGAGCTTCAGGGTGGCGCGTTGAAGATCCGCTCGACCGAAAGCGTCGGCACGATCGTCTCGGTACGCATCCCGATCAAGAAAGCCGCGCAGGCGGTCAGGGCGGCTGCCTGAATGACAAAATAAGGCTCCGGCGGCTCACACCGCCGGAGCGTTGTCAAATTCTCACTGCACGCCGTCAGTGTCATCATTGCCCCCGCCGTCCCATTGGCGGTGACCGCCGGGAAGACCCTTCGGCAGTTCGTTCTTCTCGATTTTCCCGTCATTGTCACGGTCGAGCATGGCAAAGACCTTCTTCTGGCGGCTTGCGATGTCATCGGCGGTCAGGGTGCCGTCGCCCTTGGTGTCGTAACGGGCGATGATGCGCCTGGCCATCTGCTCGAAGCGTGCTTTCTCCAGCGCGTCGGCGAGCTGTGCCACGGTCAGCTTGCCGCCATTGTCGGCGACCATCTTCTTCAGCCGCGCGTTCATGGCGTCGGAGAACTGGTCGAAGGTGATCGTGCCGTCATTGTCCTTCATGACCTTGCCGAGGCGCATCATCATGCCGTCGCGCGGCCCGGCCACGGAGTGCTCGTCTGCATAGGCAGCGGTGCCGACGGCGCCGGCCAGGGCTGCGAAAACGAGTGCAAGTCTGGTTGTCTTTCTCATGGTCTTCTCCTGTTGCATCGTCACCCCCGATGCTAGAGCGGCGGACCTTCAATCCCCCGCTCTATCTCTTTGATTGAACATCGGAACCTCCCAAAGCAGGTCGCAATTTTGGGCCCGATGCTCTCGCCCGTACGGCTGGTTGCCGTCACGGTTGTTTCGCACGAAGCAGAAGGTTGAAATCCTTTCTGACCTTCTGCGACGTCTCCTTGAGGTGCGCTTCAAGCACCCCGAAATCCGGCAGGTCGGTGACCGCAAGAAGCAGATCGGAAAGCCCTGGCGGAACGTCGTCGCGTTCGAACGCGCCGGTGAGGCAAAGCCGTATCATCTGGGTCAGCGCCAGATAGAGCGAATAGGCATCCACCAGTTCCTGCCTGACCTGGGCGTTGGCGAAATCCGGCGCCAGGCGCGACAGGACCTCAGCCGTGCCGGTGGCCCTGCGGCCTGCCTCGATCTTTCCCGTTATCAGCGCAACCTGGGCAATGAATTCGAGATCGATGAGGCCGCCCGGGATCAGCTTGATGTCCCAGGGATCGCGCGGCGGCTTCTCCTTGTCGACCATGGCGCGCATCTCGGATGCCTCGGCCATCACCTTGGCTGGATCGCGCGGCAGAGCGAGCACTGCGGCAACGTCCCCTTCGATCTCGCGGCAGAGCTCGGCATCGCCGCCGATCGCGCGGGCGCGCGCCAGCGCCATGTGCTCCCATGTCCAGGCGTCCTG
Source organism: Mesorhizobium sp. M0954 (assembly GCF_040319155.1). Taxonomy (NCBI): domain Bacteria; kingdom Pseudomonadati; phylum Pseudomonadota; class Alphaproteobacteria; order Hyphomicrobiales; family Phyllobacteriaceae; genus Mesorhizobium; species Mesorhizobium sp. M0954. The sequence continues at coordinate 32,611 of NZ_JAMYNR010000039.1, forward strand.
GCGCTGATACTTCTTGAAGGCCTCGACATGGGTGGCCACCGGCCCCTTGTTGCCGGACGGCCGCAGGCGAAGGTCGAGCTCGTAGAGCACGCCCTCGGCGGTCGGCGCGGAAACGGCGGCGATCAGCCGCTGCGTCAGCCGGCTGTAGTAATGCGACGGGGCAAGCGGCTTGTCGCCGTCGGACTCCTCCGCATCGGCGTCGTGATCGTAGAGCAGGATGAGGTCGACGTCGGAGCCCGCCGTCAGTTCGCGGCTGCCGAGCTTGCCCATGCCGAGCAGCGCGACCCGGCCGCCGGCAATATAGCCATGACGCAAAGCGAATTCCGCCATCACCGCCTGCAATGCCGCCTCGATGGTCAGATCGGCGAGATCGGAAAAAGCGCGGCCGGCGCGCGACGGGTCGATCGACCCGGCAAGCAGCCTGACGCCGATCAGGAATTTTTGCTCCGAAGCAAAGATGCGCAGCCGGTCGAGCACGTCTTCATAGGCTCTGTCGCCTTCGAGGAAGGCGGCAAGGCGCGCCGACAGATAGGCGCGGTTTGGCAGTTCGCTCAGCAGCGCCGGATCGAGCAGCCCATCGAAGACATGCGGCCGGCGCGTGATGATGGCGGCCAGCCGCGGTGCCGCGCCCATGATAGTCGCCATCAGCTTCAGCAAAGCCGGATTCGACTGCAGCAGCGAAAACAGCTGGATGCCGGCAGGCAGGCCGGCAAGGAATTCGTCGAAGCGGATCACTGCCTCGTCCGCCCGCCGCGTCTGGCCGAAGGCTTGCAGCAGCGCCGGCGTCAGTTCGGTCAGCCGCTCGCGCGCCTCCGCCGACCGGGTGACGCGGTAGCGGCCGAAGTGCCAGCCGCGGATAACCCGGCAGATGTCGCTCGGCCGCTGGAAGCCGAGCCGCTGCAAGGTCTGCAAGGTATCGGGATCGTCGACGTCCCCGGTAAAGACCAGATTGCCGATGCCGGCCGAAAGCTCCGGCGCGGTTTCGAACAGCGCTGCGTAGTGGCGCTCGACCTGGTGCAGCGCCGCGCGGAACGTTTCGGCAAAGCCTGCCGCATCGGCAAAGCCCAGCATGCGGGCGACGCGCTCCAGCCCCTCTTCGTCCTCCGGCAGGATATGCGTCTGCTGGTCGGCAACCATCTGGATGGCATGTTCGACGCGGCGCAGGAACCAGTATTGCCTGGTGAGCGCATCGCGCGCGTCGGCGGTGATCCAGCCGCGCGCGGCGAGCTCGCCGAGCATCGGCACGGTCTCGCGGCCGCGCAGTTCGGGAAAGCGGCCGCCGGCGATAAGCTGCTGGGTCTGGACGAAGAACTCGATCTCGCGGATGCCGCCGCGACCGAGCTTGACATTGTGGCCTTTGACCGCGACCTCGCCATGGCCTTTGTGGGCATGGATCTGGCGCTTGATCGAATGGACGTCGGCAATCGCCGCATAGTCCATGTATTTGCGCCAGATATAGGGCTGGAGTTCCTTCAGGAACGCGGCGCCGGCGGCAAGATCGCCAGCCACCGGGCGGGCCTTGATCATGGCGGCGCGCTCCCAGTTCTGGCCGCGCGCCTCATAGTAGCGCAGCGCCGCCTCGACCGGGATCGCCAGCGGCGTCGAGCCGGGGTCGGGACGAAGCCTGAGATCGGTGCGGAAGACGTAACCGTGCTCGGTGCGGTCCTGGAGGATACGAACAAGCCGGCGGGTCAGGCGCGAAAACAGCTCTGTGGCATCGAGCGGATCGACGACGGCAGGCGCATCGGGGTCGAAGAAGACGACGAGGTCGATGTCGGAGGAGAAGTTCAGCTCAAGCGCGCCGAGCTTGCCCATGCCGAGCAGGATCCAGCCCGAGCGTCGCGCCGGATTTTTGGCATCCGGCAATCGGAGCTTGCCTTGCTCATGCGCGTCGCGGAGCAGGAAATCGACAGCCGCACGCGTGCAGGCGTCGGCAAGGTCGCTCAGTCGCCGCACCGTCAGCGAGGTCTCGGCCTCGCCGGCGAGATCGGCCAAGGCGATCAGGAAATGCGCCTCCGCCTTGCATTGGCGCAGCTCCATCATCAGGCTGCTTTCGGAGACGGCCTCTACGCGTGCTGCCTTGTCGACCGCGGCGCCGATCGATGACAGCCGCGCCTCGACGCTCCCGTCGAAAAGCGCATCGAGTATCCGTGGCCGGCGGCGCGCGGTATCGCGCAGGAACGGCGACAGGTCGAACACGGCGGCGAGGAAATCCTGGACGACCCCCTTGCCGGCGAGAAATTTCGCCAGTCGCGGCAGTTCCTTTTGCCGCGCGGCGTCGGCGATCTCCGACAATTCCTGCCTGGCGCGGCTTGCATCCAGCGGAACGAGCTCTACCGCTGGCTTCAACAGCCAGTCCGTTTCGAGGCGTCGCACTGCCATCCTCGCAACCATCAGCGATCCTCCCGCCCGGGAAAACTCATGACGACCGACAATCCGGGATTGCCGGGCAGAAGCTCAAGCCGTCCATTGTGGAATGTCATGATCGCCTTGGCGAGGCTCAAGCCAAGGCCGGAACCCGGCTGCGAGCGGCTCTTTTCCAGCCGCACGAAACGCTCGGTCACCCTGGCGCGGTCGACATCGTCGGGAATGCCCTGGCCGTTGTCGGAGACGGCGAGTCTGATCTCGCTACCGACACGCTCCAGCGTCACGCGAACCGTAGGCCTGGAGGTCGAGTCGGTCGAATATTTGATCGCGTTGTCGACGATGTTGGACAGCGCCTGGCCAATCAGCTCGCGATTGCCGTTGACGGCGAAGGAACCTTGCACCGAAGTTTCGAGCGTCACGCCCGCCTCCTCCGCTACCGGCTCGTAGAGTTCGACGACGTCGTGCACGGCAGCGGCCAGATCAACCCTGGTGGTGCTTTCCGAGGAATAGCCAGCTTCCAGTCGCGAGATCATCAGGATGGCGTTGAAGGTCTTTATCAGCTGATCGGATTCGGCGATCGTTCCTTCCAGCGCCTGCCGGTAGTCGCTGGTGTTGTGCTTGCCGGAAAGCGTCGCCTCGGCGCGATTGCGCAGCCTGGTGAGCGGCGTTTTCAGGTCGTGGGCGATGTTGTCGGAGACCTGCTTCAGGCCCTCGTTCAGCGTGGCGATCCTGGCCAGCATGGAATTGAGGTTTTCCGACAGCCGGTCGAACTCGTCGCCGGCGCCGGTGACCGGCAGCCGGCCGGAAAGATCGCCGCCCATGATGCGGCGGCTCGCCTCCGACACGCTGTCGATGCGCTTCAGCGCCGCGCGCCCGACGAAGAACCAGATCAGCAGCCCGCCGACGCCCATCATACCGAGCGCCAGCATCAGAGCGCGGCGAATGACGGCGCGGAAGCGCTCCGGCTCGCCGAGGTCGCGGCCGACCAGCATGATCATCTGGTTGGGCAGGCGCAGCACCAGGGCAATGGCGTTATGGCCCTTCTCGCCTTCGGCCTGTACTTCGCTCTGGGCGGGCTCGTTCGGGTCGGAGACCGGGTTGCGCTGCCGCTCGAGCTCGCCCTCGCCGAAGCGGCGGTAGGAGAACGGCTCGGTGGTCCAGCCCTCGGCCTCGATCACGCCCGGCTCCAGGCTCTGCACGTTTCCGGTCAGGATCTGGCCGTTGGCATCGGCGATCAGATAGAGATTGGCGCCGGGCTGGCGGGAGCGCTGCTCGACGACGCGGACCAGCAGCGGCAGGCCGCCGCGCTGATAGGCGCGGGCGAGGCCGAGCACCTCGTCGTTGATCGTCTCCTGCGTCTGGGCGGTCAGCATGCGCGCCGAGAGCGAGGTCATGTACAAGACCAGCAACACCGCGCACAGCGCAAAAAGCAGAAGATAAAGCGCTGAAAGCCGCGCTGCCGTCGTCTTCATGATGGCCGGCACGGAAAGAGCCATGGGGTTCTAGCCGCTTTTCAGCATATAGCCGGCGCCGCGAACCGTGTGCAGGATCGGCTTGTCGAAGCCCTTCTCGATCTTGCCCCGCAGCCGCGAGATATGAACGTCGATGACGTTGGTCTGCGGATCGAAATGGTAGTCCCAGACATTCTCGAGCAGCATGGTGCGCGTCACCACCTGGCCGGCATGGCGCATCAGATATTCGAGCAGGCGGAACTCGCGCGGCTGCAGCGTTATCTCGCGCCCGGCGCGGCGCACCGAGTGCGACAGCCGGTCGAGTTCGAGATCACCGACCCGGTAGACGGTTTCGGCTTCCCTGGCGCTGGCGCGGCGGTTCAGCACCTCGACGCGGGCGAGCAGTTCCGAAAAGGCGTAGGGTTTGGTCAGATAGTCGTCGCCGCCGGCGCGCAGACCGGTGACCCGGTCGTCGACTTCGCCGAGCGCCGACAGGATCAGCACGGGTGTCGTATTGCCCCGGGACCTGAGCCCGGCAATGACGGACAGGCCGTCGCGGCGCGGCATCATGCGATCAACGACCATGACGTCATAGTCGCCGGAATCGGCGAGCGCGAAGCCGGTTTCGCCGTCGCCGGCGACATGGGCGGTATGGCCGGCCTCGGCGAACGCCTTCTGCAGGTAGTCGGCTGCCTCGCGATCGTCTTCTATGACGAGAATCTTCATAGAACCGTTATACGCGATTTCGCTGGAAGATTGAGTGGCCGGCATATGCATCGTGGCCTTCTCCATGGCGTATCGCGAACAAATTGATTCAGGGATACGCGGTAAGTCTTTGTTTTAGCATGTCGTAGCCTAAAACCGCTTCACGCCTTGAGCGGCATGTTCGAGCGGCAGCGGGCGATGGGAAGCCCGCTGCCGCTGGGGCGGAACACGATGACTGACGAACGTATTCAGGCCCCGTGCTTTCCCGTGCGGCGGCTCGGGGGTGTTGAAAACCGCCGCACCGGAAAAGTCGACCACTAGAGCGCCGCGCGTCCTCTTGAACGCGCAAAGGGCGCTCTAGCACCTTGAATCGGCGCATGTGCCTTTCCGAAAACGGAATACGTGTTCGGGGTCATGCGCTCAGCCCTTGGCGACAGGCAGTGCGACGAAGCGGTTGCTGTCGTCGCGGGTGATCTGCATCAGCACCGCCTTGCGGCCGGACTTCACCGCGTCGGCCATCGCCTTGTCGACGTCGCCGGCGCCGTTCACTTCCGCCGAATTGACGGAGGTGATGACGTCGCCGGGCTGGATGCCGCGATCGGCGGCATCGCTGTCGGGGTCGACATCGGTCACCACAAGGCCCTTGCCATTGTCAGACTTGGTGACGGTCAGGCCGAGATCGGCGAGCGTGTCGGTCTTCGGCGCTGGGGCAGGCTGCTGGTCGGCCGAGGCCTGCTTGTCGCTCGACGGCAGCTTGCCGAGATCGACCTTGACCGCCTCGCTCTTGCCGTTGCGCCACACCGTGACATCGACAGATTTGCCGGGCGGGTAAGCGCCGATCAGGCGGGCGAGTTCCTTCGGCGAAGCAACGTCCTTGCCGTCCACCTGGGTGATCACGTCACCGGCGGTGATGCCGGCCTTCTTGCCGGGACCGGTGTCCTGCGCGCTGGCAACGAGCGCGCCCTTGCCGGACCCAAGGCCAAGCGACTCGGCGATTTCGGGGGTGACCGGCTGGATCTCGACACCGAGCCAGCCGCGCTGCACGGTGCCGTTCTTCATCAGATCCTGCACGACCTGCTTGGCGGTCGAAGCGGGAATGTCGAAGGCAATGCCGACGCTGCCGCCCGAGGGCGAGAAGATCGCGGTGTTGATGCCGACAACCTGGCCGTTGAGGTTGAAGGTCGGGCCACCCGAATTGCCGCGGTTCACCGAGGCGTCGATCTGGATGAAGTCGTCATAGGGACCGGCGCCGATGTCGCGGCCGCGGGCCGAAACGATGCCTGCGGTAACCGTGCCGCCGAGGCCGAACGGATTGCCCACAGCCACCACCCAGTCGCCGACGCGAACCTTGGAATCATCGGCGAAGTCGACATAGGTGAACTTGTTGCCGTCATCGACCTTGAGCACCGCAAGATCGGTGCGCGGATCGGTGCCGATCAGCTTGGCGTCGAGTTCCTTGCCGTCATTGGTCACCACGGTGAAGGCGGTGCCCTCCTCGACGACATGGTTGTTGGTGACGAGATAGCCGTCATCGGAGATGAAGAAACCGGACCCTTGCGCCACCGGCCGCGGCTGGTCGTTGTTGCGGTCACGGTGTCCAAAACGGCGCATTCCGTTCGGGCCCTGATCGCCGCCTTGATCGCCAAAGCCGCGGAATTCGCGGAAAAACCGGCGCAGCTGCGGGTTGTCGGGAAGATTGCCTAAACCGTCCTCGTCGTCCATCTGGCCGGAACCGTCATCGGCCGTCGACTGGATCTTGGCCTTGACGCGCACGCTGACGACCGCCGGCGAAACGCGCTCGACCACATCGGCGAAGCTCGGGACCTGCGGTGCCTCGACACGCACGGCGTCGGCCAGCACCGGGGCTGTCCCGGTGGCAACAGCACCAAAGCCGATCGCGCCGGCAATGGCCAGGGATGCGGCTGCGGCCAAAAGGCGTTTGCGGGTGCGTAGATATGAATTGGGGGCAACATTCATGGTTATCGTATCCTCTTTTCAAGGGACGCCCCTTGATTGGCATCCTCGACAAAGGAAATAGAGGGCCGCACATTACGGCGCCATTTCCGGTACATGAAACTTTCGTAATGTATCGATCAATCGCGGCGGAGCATCTTGTCCAGCGCCGCCTGTTCCTCGGCAGTTAATGCAGCGGTCACCGTCGAACGGCGCGAGCGGGCGGCCAGCAGGATGAATGTCCCGCCAACGAGCAGCAGAAGAACTGGCGTCCCCCAGAGCAAAACATTGCGCAGATTGAAGCGCGGCTTCAGCAGCACGAATTCGCCGTAGCGCGAAACGACATAGTCCATCACCTGCCGGTCGGTATCGCCGGCGACCAGGCGCTGGCGCACAAGGATGCGCAGGTCGCGGGCGAGGTCGGCATCGGACTCGTCGATCGACTGGTTCTGGCAGACCATGCAGCGCAAGCCTTCCGACAAAGCGCGGGCCCTCGCCTCGAGTGCCGGGTCGGCGAGCACCTCGTCGGGCTTGACCGCCTGCGCGGCGCCGGCGAACAACAGCGCCAGCAGCAGGACCAGCGAGGCCAGCGTGACCCTTTTCATTGCGGGCTCGCCGATGGCACGCCGGCCGCAGCCTTGCGGCGCGACGGTGCGCCGACGCGCAGGCGGCGGTCGAGCAGCGACATCGCCGCGCCCGCCATCATCACCAGTGCGCCGCCCCAGATCAGCGTCACCAGCGGCTTCCACCACAGACGAACGACCACAGAGCCATCGCTGCCCTCGTCGCCAAGCGAAAGATAGAGCTGGCTGAAGCCGATCGTCCTGATGCCGGATTCGGTTGTGGTCATCTGGCGCACCGGATATGAGCGCTTGGCCGAGGTGATCTCGCCTGCGACGCTACCGTCGGCGCCAAGCAGGGCGAAGCGGCCGCGATCCTCACTGTAGTTCGGCCCCTGGGCCGGGTAGAGCCCCTCGAAGCGCAGCTTGTGGCCGGACAGTTCGACGGTCTCGCCGGCATGCATCGACAGGATTTTTTCGGTCCCGAAGCAAAGCGTGCCGACAATGCCGAGCGTTGTCAGCCCGAGGCCGAGATGCGCAAGCGCTGTGCCGAAGACCGAGCGCGGCAGGCCGGCGAAGCGCCTGAGCATGGTGGCGGGCGCGACGGTGCCGAAGCCGGATTTGACGGCGAGATCGGTGAGCGCGCCGCAGATCAGCCAGAAGGCAAGGCCGACACCGAGTGCCGCCAACACCGAAGCGCCATCGATGAACAGGGCCGTCACCAGCACCGCGAGCAGCGCCGCCGCGAAAGCCGCCATCAGGCGCTGGGCGACCGCGAAAATGTCGCCGCGCTTCCAGGCGAGTAGCGGCCCGAACGGCACGACGACCAAGAGCGGCACCATCAGCGGGCCGAATGTCAGGTTGAAGAACGGCGCGCCGACCGAAATCTTGTCGGCAGATAGGGCTTCGACGACGAGCGGGTAGAGCGTGCCGACCAGCACGGTGGCGGTGGCGGTGGTCAGGAACAGATTGTTCAGGACCAGCGCGCCTTCGCGCGAGATCGGGTGAAACAGGCCGCCGGCCGTCAGCCGGGAGGCGCGCAAGGCAAACAGCGCCAGCGAGCCGCCGATGAACAGCGTCAGGATGCAGAGAATGAACACGCCACGCGTCGGATCGGTGGCGAATGCGTGCACCGAGGTCAGCACGCCGGAACGCACCAGGAAGGTGCCGAGCAGCGACAGCGAGAAGGTCAGGATCGCCAGAAGCAGCGTCCAGATCTTCAGCGCCGAGCGCTTTTCCATGACGATCGCCGAATGCAGCAGCGCCGTGCCCGCCAGCCACGGCATGAAGGATGCGTTCTCGACCGGATCCCAGAACCAGAAGCCGCCCCAGCCGAGCTCGTAATAGGCCCAGTAGGAGCCCATGGCGATGCCGCCGGTGAGGAACATCCAGGCAACCAATGTCCACGGCCTTACCCAGCGCGCCCACGAAGCGTCAATGCGGCCCTCGATGAGGGCAGCGACAGAGAAGGAAAAGCAGATCGAGAAACCGACATAGCCGAGATAAAGCAGCGGCGGATGGATGGCGAGGCCGAGGTCCTGCAGGATCGGGTTGAGATCGCGGCCCTCGATAGGCGCCGGATTGAGCCTGACGAACGGGTTCGACGTCGTCAGGATGAACAGGAAGAAAGTGGCGCCGATCGCTCCCTGCACGGCAAGCACATTGGCCCGGAGCGTCGCCGGAAGATTGCCGCCGAAGACGGCGACGAGCGCGCCGAAGAAGGTCAGGATCAGCACCCAGAGCAGCATCGAACCTTCGTGATTGCCCCAGGTTCCGGTGATCTTGTAGATCAGCGGCTGCAGCGAATGCGAGTTCTCCCAGACGCTCTCAACCGAGAAGTCGGAGCCGGCGTAGGCGGTTGCCAGCGCCACGAAAGACAGCGCCGTCAAGGCAAAGCCGGTCAGCGCGGCCGGTGCGCCGACGGCCATCATCTTGTGGTTGCCGGTGCGCGCACCGAACAGCGGCACCATCGTCTGCACCAGGGCCAGCGCAAACGCCAGGACCAGGGCGAAATGTCCGGTTTCAACCATTGTCACCGCACCCGCTAGTCACTCTTGCTCTCCTGCCATACGCCCTTGGCCTTGAGGCCGTCGGCCACTTCCTTGGGCATATAGGTCTCGTCATGCTTGGCCAGCACGCTGTCGGCGACAAAGATTCCGTCAGGGCCAAACGAGCCTTCGGTGATCACGCCCTGTCCTTCCCGGAAGAGGTCGGGAAGAATGCCGGTATAGGTGACCTTGACGTCCTTCTGGTTGTCGGTCACCGAAAAGGCGACGGTGGCGCCTTGGCCACGCTCGACCGTGCCTTTTTCGACAAGACCGCCGAGCCTTATGCGCTGGCCCGGCTGAAGGCTGGCGGTGGCCAGATCGGCCGGCATGTAGAAATAGGAGGCCTTCTGGCCAAGCGCATAGAAGGTCAGCCCCGTGGCAACACCGAGAAACCCCAGCCCCGCTGCGATCACCGACAGTCGTTTCTGCTTGCGCGTCATCGTCTACTCCGTCGCCGTCACGCCAAGCGAGGCGGCAAAGGCGGTGAATTTCCTGGCCTGGTCACTGTCCGCGCCAAAGACGGCGATACCGCGATTGAGCGCGTCACGCGCCTGATCTGTCTTGCCCAGCACGGCATAGGAACGAACGAGCTGCATCCACCCTTCCTCGTCGCGCGGATTTTGCCGAAGCCTTTCGTCGAGGCCGGCAACCATGGTGCTGATCATGGCTTGCCGGTCCTGCGGCGACATCGAGGAGGCAGCATCGATATCCTCGGCGCTCGGCCCTTTCGCGGGCGCCTCAGAAGCGACGCTGCGGGCGGCGGATTCGGCCAGCGCCTGCTCGACGGCGCCGCGCCACGGCGAGCCCTGCGGCAAGGCGGCAAGCATCTTTTGCCAGGCCGCCGTGGCTTCAGCTATGCGGCCTTCCTGTGCCATGCCCATGGCGAGATAGAACGAGGCCTTCGGATTGGCCGGATCGAGCTTCAACGCCGCCTCGAAAGCCGCCTGCGCTTCGGCGGAGACAATGCCGCCGGCCGCATTGGCGATCGCCTCGCCAAGACCCGCCTGGCGGGCGGCGCTGTCGCCGTCGAGGCGGATGGCGTTGCGATAGGCGGTCACCGCATCGGCGTATCGCTGCATGCGCAGATAGACCGGCGCCAGCACGTCCCAGCCGCGGCCATCGGATGGGTTGGCCGCCAGGTGCGCCTCGGCGCGGGCTATCAGCTCGTCGACCGAGCTGTCGGCGGGGTTCTTGGCCAGGCGTTCGCTGAGCGGCTGCGACGGCAGGTCGGGTGAGCCGAGCTGGCCATAGAGGCCCCAGCTGACCAGCGGAACCAGCAGCACGGCCGCCGTCGCCACCAGCCTTGTCGACCGCGACGGCTGCGTCGCCGTCTCGTCGGCGTGGCCGGCATTGCTCAGGCGAAGGATGCGGCGGGCGATTTCGGCGCGTGCCTCTTCGGCCTCCATTGGCCGGATCAGGCCACGCGCCATATCGCGGTCAAGCTCGGCCAGCTGGTCGCGATAGACTTCAAGGTCGTGATCGCCGGCAGCGGACGCGTTCTTCGATCCGCCGGCCAACGGCAGCAGCACCGCCAAGCTTGCGCCCAGCGTCAGGAGTGCGGCTATGACCCAAAACAGCATGGCTCTTCCAATAGAACGAGACCCTTGCCCTGCCAACACAAGCGTGCTGCGACGCTTTGGCGGGGCCGCTCCGATCGATAATGCATGTCGCGCAAAAGTGTGCAGCGGTTTTGCGATAACGACCATGCATCAAAACAAGAACCTATAGCGCGTCGCATGACGACGGTCGAACGCGACGCGCTTTAGTGCCGGATCGGTATCGGCGGATCGACGGCCGGGCGTCTTTGTTGCGCAATTCCGGACGGAAAACCGTTTCACACTTTTCCTGGAATTGCTCTACGTCAGCGGCGTCCAGCTGCCGTCGGCATTGCGGCAGGCGGTTCCGCGCGCGGTGGCGCCGGCGGTGCCGGTAAACACCGTATGGGTGTATTGCCGGCAGTCCTGCGAGCCGACGCGATAGGGCTGGGCGGCGACCACTTCGCCGCGATGGGCCGAACTGTCGCTCTTCCAAGCCACTTTCTGGCCGCTCGCCGTGTATTCAAGCGCCTTGTATTCCGCCTCGAGCGCGCTGCGCTTCTCGGTCTCGCTCAGGCCGGCGCCGATAGAGCCGCCGACGAGGCCGCCGCCCATGGCGGAGATGATCGTCGTCGCCACCTTGGCGCCGCTGGGGGGCGTCAAGGCCGGCGTCACCGTAACGGCCGGGCCCTTGCCGAGCGTCGTGCAGCCGGAGACGGCGAGCAGGGCGGAAACGAGCGCGACGCGAATCTTCATGCCAATACCGGCTTTCTTGAGCTGGACCGCCGCGCTGTCAGCAGCTGGCGCGGCCATAATGTCGATGTTTGTCGGAAATTTGGCCGCAGCCAGCCACCTGGAAAAGCAATCTGGAAAAGCATTACTGAAGGCTCCGCAATCGAACCATCGCCTTCAATCCACCCATGATGGATCGTTCCAGCGCCAGAGAGCCTCCATACTCGTTGACAAGGTCGGCGACAATGGCAAGTCCGAGCCCGCTGCCCGGTTTTGTCTCGTCGAGCCGCCGGCCGCGCTGCAACACCTCGCGCGCCTTGTCGTCGGGAATGCCGGGGCCGTCATCCTCGATGCTGATCTCGAACAGGTTGGCTGCGCCTTCCGTGCCAGCGCCACCTTTGCTGGAGATTGGCTTGACCGAAACGGCGACCGCGCTCCTTGCCCATTTCATCGCATTGTCGAGCAGATTGCCGAGCAGCTCCTCCAGGTCCTCGCGTTCGCCGGCAAAGACGATGTCGGTGGCCGGCAGCGACAGCGACAGCGCCGTCTGCGGGTTGAGCTTTTGCAGCACCCGAACCATGCGCTGGACCAGCGGCGCCACCGGCGTACGGTAGACGACGCTGTCGCGCTGCGCGGCGACGCGAGCACGTTGCAGATAATGGTCCACTTGCTTTTGCATGGAAGCGGCCTGCTCGGCGATCAGCTGGCCCTTGGCGCCACCCAGCGCCCGTCCCTCGTTGAGCAGCACGGCAAGCGGCGTCTTCAGCGAGTGCGCGAGGTTGCCGACCTGCGTGCGCGACCGCTCGACGATACGCCTGTTGTTCTCGATCAGCGCATTGGTCTCGTTGGCGAGCGGCTCGATCTCGGCCGGGAAACGGCCATCTAGGCGCTGCGCGGTTCCTTCGCGCACCATGGCAAGCGCATTCCTGACCCGGCGCAGCGGCTGCAGGCCGAGCAGGATGGCAATCGCATTGATGGCGATCATGCCGACGCCGAACAGCGACAGATAGGTCAAAAGGCGCCGCTGGAAGGTGGCGATTTCCTGCTCGAGCTCGGTCTGGTTGCCCATGACGCGGAAGCGCGCGGCGCGGTTTTTCGCATCGAGCACGAACTCGCTCTCGAACACCTCCAACTGCTCGCCTTCGATGCCGTCCGCTGAATAGCTGCGCTGGAAGCTGGCATTGAAGGGCACCTCGGCAACGCTTGGCGACGGGATCGCCTTGGTCATCGACGACGAATGGAGATCGCCGTGCACGCCTTCCGAGGCAGGCTCGACCGACCAGTACCAGCCGGAATTCGGTTCCGAGAACCTCAAATCACCAAGGTCGGGGGCGCCGGTCAATTGGCCGCTTTCAGAAACGCCGACCGAGCCGATCAGGTTGAACAGATGCGCCGAAAGCAGGCTGTCGAAACCGCGCTCGCTGGCCTGGCGATAGAGCGTGGTGATCAAGGTGAAGATGACGACCAGAGTGAGGATCGCCCAGACCGTGGAAAAGGCGATGACGCGAAACGCCACCGAACGCGGCCATGACCGCAGCGACGGCGTGTTCGAGACGGCGGGTTTTGTAGGCAGCGGTTCCGCGTTACGCCTCCGGCTTACGCATGCGGTAGCCCATGCCGCGAACAGTTTCGATCATGTCGATGCCCATCTTCTTGCGAAGCCGTCCGACAAAGACCTCGATCGTGTTGGAATCGCGGTCGAAATCCTGGTCGTAGAGATGCTCGACCAGCTCGGTCCGGGACACCACCTCGCCCATGTGGTGCATCAAATAGGCAAGCAAGCGAAATTCGTGCGAGGTCAGCTTCAGCGGCACGCCGTCGACGTCGGCCTTGGAGGCCTTGGTGTCGAGGCGGAGCGGCCCGCAGGTCAGTTCGGACGAAGCGTGCCCGGCAGCACGCCGGATCAAGGCCCGCACCCTGGCCAGGATTTCCTCGATGTGGAAGGGTTTGGTGACGTAGTCGTCGGCGCCGGCGTCGATGCCGGCAACCTTGTCGCTCCAGCGGTCGCGTGCCGTCAGGATCAGCACCGGCATCTTGCGGCCGCCGCGCCGCCATCGCTCGACCACGCTGATGCCGTCCATCTGCGGCAGGCCGATGTCGAGCACCACGGCATCGTAGGGCTCGGTGTCGCCGAGAAAGTGCCCTTCCTCGCCGTCGAAAGCGCGGTCGACGACATAGCCGGCATCGACCAGCGCGTCGCCGATCTGCCGGTTGAGATCCTTGTCATCTTCGACGACGAGTACGCGCATGCGGAAGGCCTGTTGAAGCTGTTCAGATATAGGCCGATTCCGGCAGTCTGGGAAACGGCACGGTTCAGTTCAGCGGAACGACGATCTCCGAGCGACGCGGACGCTGCCCTTCCTTGCCCGGAACCAGCACGACGATGACGCAGACGGGCTGGCCGCCGCGTGTCGACTGCGAGGCCTTGGCCAAGGTGCCGCCATTCTGCTCGGCCACCTGCTGGCCGATCGCATAGCAGTCGGAGGCGGCGAGGACGACCGGTTGGGGCTGCTCGGGCACGACAACGGGGATCGCCATCGCCTGCGACGCAAGCAGACCGGCGGCTGACAGCGCCAGTGCCGCGGTCCGGAAGTGGGAGCGAAGGGTTTTCATGGTCAGCGTTCTAACGCGCCGGTGCTGAACGTGATATGAACGGTGAACGCTCGAATGCATGCCCGCCACACCCCTGAAGCGCGAGATTACCGGATTGCCATTTCGCCGCCCATCCCGCGAAATTGCCAAGTTTAACCTAGCCCTCCGATCCTTCGCCGACAACCGGGCATCGTTTGGCAGTGAAAGGCAATCGCTTCAGGTTTGCCCCGACTTCGATAATCGATCCGGCAACCGAAGGCAGATTCAGGCGAACCGACCGGAAATAAAAACCCGCCTCTGCGGCGGGTCGCTGGCGCCATCAGCACCATAGGCGAATTAGTAGCATAGCTGCCGGCACAAAGCAAGAACAAAATTGCCGGATTGTAAAAAATGCCCGGTGGTCAGCCCTCGTCCTTGATCACGGCGCGGAAGCGCAGCAGCCCGTGATGGGCCGAAAGGTCCTCGTCGTAGCGGGCTTCGGCGAATTCGAGCTTGAGGTAGGCGCGGCGATGTTCGCCGAGCGAGAGAGCCGTATCGCGCAGGCGGGTGCTAACAAGGTCCATGATGTCATTGGTTTCCTTGCTGGCCTCTGATTTCGACCAGACATGCAACGTCAGCAACTGTTCTGCGTCGTTCTCCATTCCCGTTGCCCAATCGTAGACGCTGGTGCGGCCGAAGGTCATGTGGGGGAACGCAACATTTTCCGGCGCACGGTCGAACAATCGTGCGTCGCCCAGTGCCGCCGATAAATCGGGATCGTCATTCACTGCCTCGAATATGGCCTTCTGCAATTCGACGGCCGGCGCGGTCATCGTCTTTCCCTTCGTCCGTCGCGTCGACCTCCCGGCTGCGTAGCTGCGTTGCATGAAGGCATCCCGCCAAAGCGCGAATCAGCGCGTCTCATGCGGATTATGAACCTTCATGATCTCGGCAATAAGCCCTGCTCCTGGAATGCGCGACGCCCCGGCCGTCCGCGCCACGGACCCTTGAGGGTGATGCCAACCTGCGCGAAGTCATTTGGCATGCAGGAGTTCGAAAAAAGGATGCTATGACGATGTCTGGTTTCCAGACATTCGAGGTCGTTTTTCGTGCGCGAGCCGTCGCTGCTGCCTGTCTTCGGAAAGCTTGGGGCCAAGGCGCCGCCGGTCGCGATTGCGGCGTCGACCATGTCGATGACCGTCAAGAGTCTGGTCAACCACACTCGGGAGGTGCTCTCGGCGTACGGTAGCCTGGCCCTGAAGCTGTCCGTCGTTTTGTGGACGGTGCTTGTCGTGGCGGCAGTATTCTTCATCGCCCAGGCCCGATCGAGCGACATTCATTGATTGGGCGGAAACGAAAGGACCCAAGATGGCAAAGCGCTACGCGCTCCGTATGGAACATCCTCACAGCTGGACCGTCTTCGACGTCTTCACCGGCCAGCCGGTCGAGCTCAAGCAGCAACTCACGGCCAGTTTGAACACGCGCGATGCGGACGCGATGGTCGACCGGCTGAACGGTCGCGACGTCAAGCGGCGAGCGAAGGCGGACCGGAAGCCCTGACAAAGCGTCTTGTGGACGGATCGCGACGGACTAGCGAAAATCGGCCGCAGTCAGCACATATATGCTCCTGCGGGTGCGGGCATAGGCATTCCTGGCGACATCGTGGATCGAGTTGGAAGCCGTGTCGAAGGCTGCCAGGTAGGTAGCTTCTGAGGCCGCCGTTCCCGGCTGCATCTTGGAGATGGCATCGGTTGCGACAGAGAAGGAAATCTGGAACATCCCGTCATGGCCGACGAAGCGGATGCGTTTGCTTGCCTCGTCGTAGCTGCGGCTGGGATTGGGAAATGTCAGGCTCATGATTTCGCCTCCGTCGATGCAGATACGGCCTTCTTGACTGCCCGTGACGCCCGCTTCTTCTTTGGTGCGACCGGATTCAGAGCTTCCGCCGCGCGGTCCGCCTCTTCCTTGGCCAGTCGCAATTCCCTCAGCCTTGCCGTTTTGATGCTCCTCGCCTTGGCTTCCGAGAGATATTCGGCAGTTGCTTTGTTCCGCTCCGCCGTCTTCTTTTGATTTTCCATGAAGCGGGCCTGAGCTTTTTCCATGATGTTCTGATTGCCTTCGGCCATCGGTAAAATCTCCCTTGCAGCGAAAGTCGTGAATGTGAATTCACCATAAAATAGGTGTTCAAAGATAGAAATTCAATTTCATTAATATTCGGCAAGGCCCGAACACCAGGGGATAACCAGGCAAGATAATACGTTCAATATTTCATGTGCCCTATGAATATTTTTTGGCGCTCCTATCAATCGAGTGCCAGGGCGCCTATAGAGAGGGGCGGCCGCCTAAGCTGGCCCCAGAAAGAGTCCCCATGAAATTCCGGCCACTCCACGATCGCGTCGTCATTCGGCGCGCCGAAAGCGACACCAAATCCAAGGGCGGCATCATCATCCCCGACAATGCCAAAGAAAAACCGCAGGAAGGCGAAGTGATCGCTGTCGGGCCGGGCGCGCGGGACGAAAGCGGCGCGCTGATCCCGCTCGACGTCAAGGCCGGCGACCTCATTCTGTTCGGCAAATGGTCCGGCACCGAGGTCAAGATAGACGGCGAGGACCTTCTGATCATGAAGGAGGCCGATATCATGGGCATCATCGAAAAAAGCGAGACGGGCATCATCGACAAGACCGTGGCTGCCAAGAAGGCCGCCTGATTGGAAGGCCGCGCGCCCTCCCGCGCGCGCGCAAAGGACGCTCCGAGCTTTGATTCAGGCGCTGCAAGCGCCTTGCCACGACAACCGAACTGGAAAAGATCATGTCTGCCAAGGAAATCAAATTCTCCACCGACGCGCGTGACCGCATGCTGCGCGGCGTCGAAATCCTCAACAACGCCGTCAAGGTGACGCTCGGCCCCAAAGGCCGCAACGTCATTATCGACAAGGCCTACGGCGCGCCGCGCGTCACCAAGGACGGGGTGGCCGTGGCAAGGGAAATCGAGCTTTCCGACAAGTTCGAAAACATGGGCGCGCAGATGGTGCGCGAAGTGGCCTCGAAGACCAACGACCTTGCCGGCGACGGCACCACCACCGCCACGGTGCTTGCCGCTTCCATCCTGCGCGAGGGCGCCAAATTCGTTGCCGCCGGCATGAACCCGATGGACCTCAAGCGCGGCATCGACCTTGCCGTCAGCGCCGTCGTCAAGGAAATTCAGGCGCGCGCCAAGAAGGTCAAGTCCTCAGCAGAGATCGCGCAGGTCGGCACCATTGCCGCCAATGGCGACACCAGCGTAGGCGCCATGATCGCCAAGGCGATGGACAAGGTCGGCAATGACGGCGTCATCACCGTCGAGGAGGCCAAGACCGCCGAAACGGAGCTCGACGTCGTCGAAGGCATGCAGTTCGACCGCGGCTATCTCTCGCCCTATTTCGTCACCAATGCCGAGAAGATGCGTGCCGAGCTGGAAGACCCTTACGTCCTCATCCACGAAAAGAAGCTCGGAAATCTGCAGGCACTGCTGCCCATCCTCGAAGCCGTGGTGCAAAGCGGCAGGCCGCTGCTGATCATCTCCGAGGACGTCGAGGGCGAAGCGCTGGCAACGCTGGTCGTCAACAAGC